>NZ_FZMA01000028.1:0-58638 GCF_900197775.1 Helicobacter salomonis | reverse complement strand
GCGCTAGAATGCGCGCAATTTAAAAAGTTCTTTGATGTGTCGGTGTGTCAAAAAATGAGACGCAATGAGCCAAGCTTTAAAAAGTAGCTTGTCTTAGCCTATCTGCTTAAGATTTAGAGCCCCTAGTTTGGGGAGTTGTGAGAGAATGAGGTAGAGGGATTGGGGGAGGGGTTGATAGTGGCTATCATACAAAGTGTTGTACAAGGTTATATTGACTAACTAGCCCCATAACTAAAGCTAGGGGGTGGGGGGAAATGATTTAAAGATTGCGTAGGGTAGCTACTCGCAGCCCCCTCCTCTCAATCAAGGCCTAAAAGTTGAACACATAGTTCACAAAGACCGACACATTTCTCTTGTAAGCGATGGTTTCTTTAAAACCTTTCAAATCGCCTTTGAAGTAGGCATTCATGGCTAGAGGAATGCGCAGGCCAACCTCAAACCCACTATGTCGGCTCACATTGGTTCTAAAACCAATGTTCAAGGGGATTTGGAAGTAGGTGGTGTTCATGCTAGCACTTCCTCCACGCGCCTTGATCGCCTCCATACTTGCCCTCATAGTACTCTCTCCGGGCACAACCCAAGTGCTACCTGCCAAGATTGCACCTACAAACACCCCGCTGGTGTACTTGCTATCCTGACTCTCATAGAAGTTATACAGGGCATCCACACCAGCACCATAGACGAAGTTATTCACCGGGCTGCTTCCGCTTGCAAACACGCCATGTTGATAGCTAAAGCTACCATAGTAGCGCAAGCCCCAACGCTTTTTCTTACCAAAGAACTGCTTGTAGCCCAGTTGCGCGTTCACCCCATACATGTTGCCATTTTGGCTAAAACTCTGCGTAGAAGAAGCCACCATCTTGCCCGGACCCACACTTAAAGGGTTGAGTTGGATATAGCTTCCCAGCTTGCTCTTAGTGGCATTGAGATAGGCAAGTAGATTGCTCAAATGTTCAAGAGCTTCACCCATTTGCGCGCGTTGCTGTGGTGTGAGAGGACCTGATTGCTTGGGCAAAAGAGCCACAAGAGTTATTCCGCGCACCCGTGCAGCAGGAGTGTGTATCGCTCCCACAACATTGTTAGGCACCGCTAACTGGTTTAACAAACTGGTCTGCAAATTCTGCACGAGCTCAATCAGATTGTTCAGGCTATTATTCAGCGCGTTGATACTGATATTAGCCGCTGAGGCTAGGGTATAGAAGTTTGTAAGAGCCTGAGTGAGGTTGGTACCAACACTGGGGTTATTGACCAAATTGCCCCCTACATATTGGTTAAGTCCAGCCACCAACCCGCTCACAGCTTGTGTATTAGACATGCCAGTCACATTGTTGATCAACCCCGAGGTTGTGGTGGCCACCACCTTAGCTTCGTTTGCCTTGTATTGACTCAAAGCCTGGGTAAGAATTGTCGCTCCGCCTTTGCCGCTCACAAGAGTTTGCAAGGCATTCTGGGCCGTCTGTGCTGGGGTAGGGGGCTTGGGAGCGGGGGTTTTAGAGGGCGTAGGCGCGCTCGCAACCGGGCCTCCAGCTCCACTGCTACCCGCTACTCCACCGCTACCCCCTAATCCACCACTGCTAGCCTGCTGATTTTGATTCTGATTGTTGATCTGCCCTTGGATCTGTGCTACCTGCCCTTCAAGTTTTTTCACCTCGCCCTGCGCAGTTGTCTGTTGACCTTGTGCAGTTTGGAGAGTGCCTTTAGCCGCATTGAGCGCAGTCTGAGCCTTAGTGTTCTCCTGGTCAGCAGTCTGCAGAGCTTGATTGGTTTGTTGAGCAGCTGCCTGTTTTTGCTGTAGCGTTCCTTCCAGGGTTGTCACCTGACCTTTAGCAGTGTTCAAGTCGCTTTGTGCGTCTGTCACGGCCTGCTTAGCATCGTTATTGGCTTGGGTGGCAGCCTGCAACTTTGTCTCAGCCTCTTTAGCCGCTTCCTCTGCTTTGGTTAACGCGTCTTGTGCGGCCTGCTCGTCTCCTGTTCCTTTTTTCTGTTGGAGGTCCGTCTGCGCGTCTAGCACTTTCTGCTTAGCGTCCGCGTCTGCTTGGGTGGCTTGGTTAAAAGCATTTTCAGCTTGTTGCGCGTCTGCTTCTTTTTGCTGTAGTGTCCCTTCCAGAGTTGTCACATCATTTTTAGCAGCGTCCAAAGCTTTCTGCGCAGCTGTTGCAGCAGCTTGAGCAGCATCATTGGCGTTAGTGGCATTTTGCAAGTCTGTAGCCGCTTGAGTAGCCTTTGCCTGTGCTGTGGCGACTTCCTTTTGCGCATTAGCTACAGCTGTATCTGCTTGTTGCAACCGCCCTTGTGCGGTTTGTAAGTCTTGTTTGGCTTGTTGGAGTTGTTGCCCTCCCCCAGCACCACCTCCGCTACTACTCGCTGGAGCTATGGCCTGCAGTAGAGAACCACACAAGGTGGTGGCCAGCACAAAGCTTAGAGGTGTTTTGGATTGTTTGGAAAACTTAGACTTAGAAACTTTGCTTTTAGAGATATGTGTCATGGCGTGTTCCTACTATCCTTGTTTTGGGGGCAAAGGGACGGGCTGGGTATTCTGAGGATCAAAGGGATTTGGCAGAATTTTGTCGAGCACATAACCCGGAGTGGTTGTCTGTGTGCCCTTGGTCATGTTGGAATACTGAAACCCCACTGCGCCATAAAAGCCATTATTTTCGGCTTGCAACATGCCTGAAACAGGGAGGGTGAGCCCCGCAACAGAGGTAAGAAGGACTGAACGGAAAACATGCATGGAAGCTCCTTTAACTTTTGGGGTCAAAAGTATTAGAGGAACCCAGTTTTGAAGAGGACCTAAGTGACAACAATAAAATTTGGGCACCCGAGGACCACCTCCAACCCTAGGATAAACCCTAGGATAAACCCTAGGATAAACCCTAGGATAAACCCTAGGATAAACCCTAGGAACTCTAAACCTTGCCGGAACTTTATTATAGCACAGAATCCCCAAGTTGTTGCATTTTCAAGGCCTTTTGGCAAAAATCTCTTAGGGCAACGAAGTTTTTAGAATAGCAGAGGCTGGATGCTGTCCTCCTGCTCGATATCCTCTTGCAAGGGAGTGTTTTGGGTGGAGTAGTAGGTCTCTCCATTGATCTTTTGAGCGATCACGCCCTCAGGGATTTTAAAACGCCTCTCTAAAGCCGGGTTGAGCTGTAGGGCGCGTTCTAGGAAATCTGCAAAGACGGGTGCTGCTATAACCCCTCCGGCCATTCCATGCCCGATGCTGCTATTGTCGTCCCGCCCAAACCACACAATGGCTTGCAGATTTGGGCTAAAGCCACAAAACCATCCGTCCACATAGTTGTTGGATGTACCCGTTTTACCCGCCACTTCTATGCCGGGCACATGGGCACGTCTCCCCGTGCCCCGTTCTACCACCTCCTTGAGAATGGAGAGAGTGAGCCAGGCTTGGGCTTTGGAGAGAATGGGTTTGGGGGGAATCACTTGGAGCAATTTGGGATTTCCCTGTGCATCGATGACATCAGAAATCAAAACGGGTTCTAAGAGTGTGCCGTAATTAGAAAAGAGGGAGTATTGCATGCTTGCTTCTAAAGGGGAAATCTCAAAGCTTCCTAGAGAAATGGACATGTTTTTGGGCAAATTAGCAAACCCAAAATCGCTCAGGCCTTGATAAATGGCGTCAAATCCAACTGTGTCCACCAAATTGATCGTGGCTAGGTTAATGGAGTTAACCAGTGCTTTTTTCAGTGTAATGAGCCCGGAAAACTTGCGGTTGTAATTCTTGGGACGCCAACTTCTCGAACCACTGGTGTTGAAAGTGCGCGCGACATCGGGGATCAAAGACGCGCTGGAGAGGCCATGTTCAAAGGCAATTTGATAGATAAAGGGTTTTACACTGCTTCCAAACTGGCGTTTGGCCTGTGTGGTGCGGTTGAAAGAACTCTTGCTATAATCCACCCCTCCCACCATTGCCAAAATATGCCCTGTATGGGTGTCGGTTACGACAATGGCCCCATTGAGTGTGCTGTCATGATCTTCGTGTAGGCGCGCGATTGCATTCTCATAGCCGCGTATCAAGGCATCACGCGCGAGGTTTTGATAATCCAAATCGATGAAAAGCTTGATCGTGTAGCCCCCCGTTTTTAAGTCGGGCAGGAAACCTAGAGTGCGCACTACTTCGTCCACCACATAGGGGGCAACATTTTGGGTGGTGGTGGTGCGATAGACTTTGGGGACTTCTGCTAAGGCACTCTGCATTTCTTGATCGGTAATCCAGCCCAGATTGGCCATGCGCCGCACAATGCTATTAGCCCGTGTGAGAGAGAAATCTAAATGCTTAGTAGGGTCGTAAAAAGAAGGAGCCCTGGGCAGTGCCATGAGCATGGTGATCTCTTTGAGCGTAAGGGCTTTGAGGGGTTTTTTAAAATAGCCTAAGCTGGCCGTTTTAACCCCATAAAATCCATGCCCAAAGAAGGTCTGGTTTAGATAACGCTCTAAGATTGCCTCTTTGCTGAGTTTTTGCTCCAATTTGAGGGCGAGTACCACTTCTTTAATCTTGCGATCCAAGGTCTTTTCACGGGTGAGTAGCATGTTTTTGACCAGCTGCTGGGTGAGGGTACTCCCCCCCTCGCTGTATTTTTGATGGCGCAAATTCTTGAGAAATGCGCGCATGATCGCATCCAAATTGATCCCATTGTGCTCGAAAAAGAGTGTATCTTCGACTGCAAGCAAGGCTTCGACCATTTTAGGAGGGATTTCCTCAAAGGGAGCGTAAATGCGAAATTCGCGATCGTAGAGATTGGCAATCAAGCGCCCCTTGGCGTCCAAAATCTTGCTAGCTAGGTCAGGTTTATAGTGCACAATTTTTTGCACTTCTCCCCCTGCCTCACCCCATAAAAATAGCAAATACCCCCCACCTACAACACCCCCAATGAGCACGGGCAAGATGAAAAGAACCCAAAGAATTTTTTTTACGATTTGCATTTAGAACTTTTTCTTATTGGCATCTTCTAGGATTTCTGAAGAAATACGATCGATATTATTGCTCACTTCTAGGGAGGTGTGGGCGATCTCCAGATTATATGCAGTGTCTGTTTTGAATGCATCTAGGGTGGTGTTGATGCTCTCCACATTCTGGGCTTGTATCCTGATGGATTCGCTCGTGTCCCCAATGCTTTGGGCTAACACATTGATATTGCTCTCAATTTCGCCCAAAGACCTTTGGGTGCGCTCAGCGAGTTTGCGCACTTCATCAGCTACGACGGCAAAGCCTCGCCCATGCTCACCTGCGCGTGCGGCTTCAATAGCGGCATTGAGGGCAAGTAAATTAGTTTGATCGGCAATGTCCTTGATGATTTCTACAATATTTTTAATGTCCTGCCCTTGGGCAATCATCGCTTCACTCTGCGTGCTGATCTCTTGAATACTAGCCGTGATGTCATGAATGGATTGGGAAGTGGCGATCAGGCTTTGGTTCTGTTGGTTGGCGCTCTTTTTGAGATTATCGACGCAACTTTTGAGATTCTTAGATTCTTCATCGAGTGCGCTGGCAAAACGCAGGGAAGTTTGCAACATCTTTTTAATCTCTAGGCCCAAGGCATCTAAGGTGTATTCCATTTCCCCGGAGGGCTGGGCGATCCCCTGGGAAAAATCCAGGGCTTGGTAACGCGTAAAGACTTCGTTGATGTTTTGCATGTGTAAGCCGATGCGTTGGCGTAAAAAGGCGATCATTTCATTGAAAAATTGTTTGAGTTGGACAAGGTCTTCACTAGCAGGCGTAGCGCTGATTTCCTGGGTAAAGTTACCTTGTTTGATTTCTTGGACTACCAGTGAAACATTTTGCATGCACGCTGAATCGACCCTTACGCGCTCTTGAATCTTGAGGATATTTTCATTGATGGAGTGTTGCATAATTCCAATTTCATCATAGCTTGAAACAGGCTTGGGGGTGATATTAGCACGGACCTCGTTATTGAGCAGACGGAAAAAGGCACTCAAGGTATTGGAGAGCTCCCTAATGGGCTTGCTGATGAAATAACGCATGAGCACTAAGATGATTCCTATCATGGCAATTACAATTAAAATGGAGGCGATAAAGATGAGTGTATACACTTCACGCGAAAGGCTGTAGACCTTCTTTTTGGCGATCCATCTGCCCACTACCCATTTTGAACTGAAATTATCATGCTTGATATTGGCACAAATATCGAAGGTTTTGACGACCAGAAACGCGTCCTCTTTAGTGCTCAGGGTGTGATACTCCAAAAACCCCGATTTATTTTGGCGGATAAAATCTTGAAGCATGCGTGCGCTAGGGCTGGGGTTAGCATCAGCTAAAAGACGGCCTCGCATCTCCGGATTGAGGAGGGGATTGCTCATGGTGAGCACTGTTCCATCTTGCTGGAGCAAAAAGGTGTCTTGATTTTTTCTAAAAGCTAATAGTAAGATGTTAGAAGCATCTACAAACACGCTGACTACTCCAATTGTGCGCCCCTCTTTAACCATGGGTATGGCTATCTCAAATCCAAAATATTGCCCAGACCCCACTCTTTGAAAAACAACGGGACTTTTGCGCATGGCCACACCCTTCATCGCTTCATCCATGAGGGAATCTACTCCATCTCGTTGCATGACTTTAAAATCAGCCTCTTGTCTGTATATTACCTTGGTTATACGAGGGGTGCTGGTGTAGTGAATTTTAAGTTGTTTGACATCGGAGTTCTCAAATAGAAATTTCTTGAGCCATTGCAGTTGTTTTTCTTCCTGCGTGGGCGAAATAGTGGCTAGTCCTGTGGCGAATTTTTGAAATTCATCAAATACACGGCCAATGACCCGCTGGAATCTAGCTGCCACTTCATCTGTGCCCTCTGTCAATTGTTCAATAGCGTGCTCTCTGCTGGCCTCCTGCACCTTAGTGTCGATGATCCAACCTAGAATCCCAATTGAAATAACCAATACACTGCACAATACGATCAAAACTTTCGTGGCAATCCTAGCGCGTTTTAACACGGCAAACTCCTAGAGCGTAGTTTTTAAACTCATAAGAAGCTTTAAAAATCTTTTTTTAAGATTTCTTCTACTTTTAGAATGGAGACAAGTTTATCCTCTCGCTTACCGATCCCAAAGATGAGCTGGTTGTTCTCTAAGAGGGTTTCGGGCACAGGGTCGATGTCGGATTGTTTGATGCGGATGGCTTCTGTGAGGCGGTCAATATAAAAGCCAGCAATTTGGTCATTGTGGCGCACTACTAGATAACGCATATCCTTATTGAGCTTTTCAGCAGGCAGACCAAATTTGAGGCGTAGACTAATGAGGGGGAAGACATTGCCCCGTAAATTGAACACCCCCAACACATAATTAGGCGTTTCGGGCACACGGGTATACCCAATGGGCTTGACAATTTCTAAGATATTGAGAATGGGAATGGCGTATTCCTCACTCCCAATAATAAACCCGATGAATTGTAAAATCTCTTCCGTGTCCTCAGCCTTGATTTCATCTTTGTTTTTCTGCTTGTCAAAGATTTCCTTGAGGGCCATTGCGTCTTTCATGCTCTCTCCTTAATTTTCCAATTTGATGCTTCGTTTCACGACATTGGCCAGGTATTCTGGGCTATAGGGCTTGGTGATGTATTCTGTCATGCCACTCTCTACACCACGAATGCGATCGGTTTTAGTGACTCTTGAGGTTACGGCGATAAGGGGCAGATTTTTAAACTTATTGTATTTTCGTACCTCAGAAGCAAAGGCATAACCATCCATCTTGGGCATTTCAATATCCACCAATATGGCATCAGGCACTTTATCCGCATTTTTGACCATTTCTAAGCCCTCTAACCCATTTGTGGCCTCGATCACGGTTACTCCCAGGGATTTTAAAGACTTGCGCATCATCGCCCGATCCGTGCTGCTGTCATCGATCGCCAAAACTACATAATCACTAGGCGCATTTTTAACACTGGAATTATGGGCCTGGTCGATGAGATTATTGACATTCACCTTGACATTTTTAGCCATTTCCATCATCGTGCCCACATCCACGATGAGGGTGATTTTGCCATCTCCACGCACCGTGGCCCCGGCGATTCCCTTGGTGCTTTTGAGGTAATAGCCTAAAGACTTGATCACCACTTCCTCTTGCCCAATCAAGTAATCCACAATCACCCCGATCTTCTGATCGGCTAGACCGATGATCACCACATACACCTCTTTGGAAGCCTCTAAGATCGCATCCACCTTAAAGATGTCGGCCAAACGCACTAAAGAGAGCACCTCGTCGCGCAGACGCAGCACGCTTTTTCCATCCACGCTATAGATTTCATCTTGACTAATGCGCACGGTCTCTAGCACCGAAGAGAGGGGAATGGCATAGTACTCCTCTTGCACTCCTACCAGCAAGGCCTGAATGATGGCTAAAGTGAGTGGGATTTTGAGCTTCTGGGTGGTCTTAACCCCTATCTCCGATTCTAGCTCGATAATCCCATTGAGTTTTTCGATATTGGTTTTGACCACATCCATTCCCACGCCCCGCCCTGAGACATTGCTCAAAGTCTTGGCCGTAGAGAAACCGGGCTTGAAGATAATATTCAAAGCTTCTTTATCCGTCATGCCTGCCGCTTCTCTTTCTGTAATCACGCCCTTCTCAATGGCTTTTTCCTTGAGTTTTTCTGGATCAAGCCCTGCCCCATCATCAGTAATCTTGATCACGATATGATTGCCTTCATTGTAAGCGCTCAATTCCACGCGTCCCATTTCAGGTTTGCCCAGCATTTTGCGATCCTCAGGTTTTTCAATGCCGTGGTCGCAAGAGTTACGGATAATGTGAATAAGTGGATCGCCAATCTCCTCCACAATGGACTTGTCTAGCTCCGTTTCTTCTCCATCAATGACTAATTCAATGCTCTTGCCCAATTCCCGACTCAAGTCACGCACCATGCGGGGGAATTTGTTAAAGACCTTACCAATGGGCTGCATGCGTGTCTTCATCACGGCGAGCTGTAGGTCTGTGGTTACTGCTGAAATGGAAGAGACCACTTGATTGAGCTCCTCTAGGAATTTCTCCCCATCGTAGCGTTCTTCCACATCCCCATAAATACGAATCAAGCGGTTTTTGCCTAACACCAATTCCCCGATGAGATTCATCAAGTGATCTAAGCGGCGCACATCCACGCGCACGGTTTGCTCCACTCCCAGGGCAACAGATTTATCCTGCTCTTTTTTGGAGCCCTTACTCGCAGTGCTGGCCGGTTTAGCTGGAGTGGCTTTAGCAGGTGCTGGGGTTTCTAGGGCCTGCGGAGTAGGGGGTGGTGGAGGGGCTTTAGCTGCTTCTTCTTTCTTTTGTGCGCGGCGCGCTTTGTCAGCTTCCTGACGGATTTTCAAGAGTCGTTCGATCTCTTTTTCCACCTCTTCAGAGCTCATATTACTATAATCCGCTTCTGGTTCGCAGGCCAGAGGATTATCCAAATTTTGAGAAGGCTGGCTAGATGGGGTTTGATCGGAGGGAGGAGCGGGGGTTTCTGGGGGAGGAGTAGGAGCTGCTTCTTGAGGAGGAGGTGTGGCGCTTTCTAAATTGCCCTGCGCAATGGTTTGCAATTCCTTGACAATGCCTGAAATATCTAAACCGGCATTGGCATCTGAACCCGTATTACGAATAGTAACCAACAAGGTTTTCATCATGTCTACCGAGCGCAACACCACATCCATGACATCCGGGGTGATTTGGAGTTCATTCTTGCGTGCGCGGTTGAGCACATCTTCCATATTGTGGGTTAAATGAGTGAGGGTGTCTAGGTTGAGGAAAGAGCTTGAGCCTTTGATGGTATGCGCTACCCTGAAAATACGATTGAGCAAATCCAAATCGTCCGGGGTGTGCTCCAACTCCACCAGGTCCTGGTCAAGCTGTTCATTCATCTCAAAGGCTTCAACTAAAAAATCCTCCATGATCTCGCGCATATCATCCATATTTAGCACCTTTGTTTAAGTTTGTTACATTATACTCGTTTTTGCTTATCCTAGAATTTTGGCCACTTCCTCGGCAAAGCGGTTGGCATCAAATTTTACCAGGTAGCCTTTCACCCCTAGGTCTAGTGCCTTTTGTGCGCTATAATCATCGCAAATTGAGGAGTTAAACAATACGGGAATATCCGCAAAACGCATGTCTTCTTGGATTTTGGAAAAGAAGTTATATCCATCCATCTTAGGCATTTCCACATCCGATACGATGAGCTTGAGCACACGATTCAAATTGTCTCCATGTTGCTCGTAGAGTTGCTCTAATTTGGCTAACCCGTCCTCTCCATTCACAGCTTCCACCACATCAAAACCCAACTGCATGAGAGTATTTCTAATGATCTTGCGTGCGGCCTTGCTATCGTCTAAAAATAACGCTGTGCCCTCAAATTTCTTGGTATGCTGTTCTGCAAGAGTATCCCTAGAGGTGCGCTCCACATGCAATTCAAAATCATTCAACACGCTCTCTAAATCTAAAATCAATAGGGTCTTATCTCCCTCGATTTTGGTTGTGCCCGTGATGCGATCCTTGCCGGCATTATTGTGCGCACTAAAAACAGCGGGTCTAACATCGTTCCAACTAATGCGCCGGATGCGTTTGGCCTCATGCACGATGAAACCCATCTTGACATTGCTAAACTCAGTAATCACCACCACTTTTTCCTCAATGCGCGCGCTATCTTCCACAATGCCCAACCAAATGGAAAGATCGATAAGAGGCATTACAATAGAACGCAGGTCAAAGACCCCTACGACATAGTCTAAATGTGTGGGGAACTCGAAGACCTCAGGCATCATGATGATCTCTTGCACCTTAGCGACATTGATCCCATAAATCCCCTCATAGGGTTGATCGCCCTGCAGACCAAAAATACGAAAATCTACCAGTTCGATCTCCCCTAGATTTAGAGCCGTGTCCAGACTTTGCTCGGTCATACCATACCCCATAGTGTTCTTGGCCCGAATTTTACCCTAATTTCATCAGTTTTCAGACATGGTTTTGAGAGTGGAAATCAGGCGTGTATTATAAAAACTGGGCAGTCCCCAGTAGTGTTCCTGCGTGTGTGGATGTTGGTAGTATGCACCAATGTGAAAATGCCCTTCAACCACACCATCCAAATTCAAGCCTTTTTTTTGTGCATGCGCACGATATAGGTCTAAACGCTTTTGAGCAAAGTGCGCCCATTCAGTTTGGCTTAACTCCAAAGTTTTAATGCGTTTAGCATCGATGCGTTCTTGTATATGGGGGTATAAGTTAGGAAACACCTTATCTAAATAGCCTAAGATATTCCCTGAACGCCTTAATAGAGAGATATAAAACTCATACCCCCACCCCACAAAGAAGTCCCCATGCGCTAAAGCAAGGAGGCGATCTTGGTAGAGAAAAAAGGCAGGCTGCTGTGCCCTAGAATAGATACGGACATGTTGGAAGTGAGAGAGGGAATGCAAGACTAGATCGTGATTGCCCTCAAAGTAAAAAATCTGTGTCCTATGGCTAAGAGTCTGGATTTTCTCTAAAATAGCTTGGTGAGGGATTACACTACTAGCGATTTTGCCTACTAAAACATGAAAAATATCCCCCATCAAAAACACCTGCTTAGGGGGCGCATTTAAAAGTTGGTCTAAAAGAAGGGGGAATGCAGGGTTACCCTGCTTGTGGTGAGCGTCTGCGATGAAGATCGCGTCGCTGGAGAGAGAGGGACAAGAGGCACGATTCACCCTCCCCCCATGAATTGCAAACATTCTAGGCGGTCGTTGTCCTGTAATTGTGTGTGTGCCCAGTCTTCTTTCTTGACCACTACACTGTTACGGGCTATAGCACACACCTGCTCATTAATGCCTAACTCCTCCACAAGGGTTTGAACATTCAATGCCTGTTCAAACTGCCTAGATTGTCCATTGATGATCAAATGCATGGTTCTCCTTTATGCGTGATAATTGGGGGCTTCTTTGGTGATGTCCACATCGTGCACATGGGATTCTCGCAAACCCGCAGCTGTAATCTGCACAAATTGGGCATTTTTAGTGAATGTGGGGATATCTGGCGCGCCCAAATAACCCATCGAGGCGCGCAAGCCTCCCACAAGCTGGTAGAGGATGTCTGCGATCTTGCCCCGATAGGGCACGCGCCCCTCAATACCCTCTGGGACAAGCTTCTCTGAGGCTAACCCTTCTTGAAAATAGCGATCCGAGCTCCCTCTACTCATCGCTCCAATGCTTCCCATGCCTCGATAACTCTTGTACTGCCTGCCTTGATAGATGAGGGTGTCCCCTGGGGATTCTTGCGTGCCCGCGATCAAACTCCCCACCATCACACAGGACGCACCTACTGCCAACGCCTTGGCCACATCTCCAGAATACCTAATCCCCCCATCGGCAATGACGGGGATATTATGTTGTTTAGCTTCTTGATAACACCCATCAATTGCGCTAATCTGGGGCATGCCCACTCCGGCCACAATCCGGGTTGTGCAGATGCTTCCTGGACCAATGCCCACCTTAACTCCATCAGCCCCTGCACTGATGAGGTCTTTGGTAGCTTGTGCGCTCACCACATTGCCCACCACTACATCTACGGCGAGCTCTTTTTTAACCGCTTCTAGGGTATTTAAAACATTGCGTGAATGCCCATGTGCACTGTCCAAAACCAGCACATCCACCCCGGCTTTGACTAGAGCACGCGCCCGATCAAGCTGATTAGCCCCAATGGCCGCACCTACCCGTAAGCGCCCAAACGCATCTTTATTAGCGTGGGGATATTCGATACGCTTTTGAATATCTTTAATCGTGATGAGCCCCTTGAGCACCTTACGATCATCAACTAGTGGTAGCTTTTCAATTTTGTGTTGATGCATAATGGCCTGGGCTTGATCTAAACTTATCCCTACTGGAGCGGTGATCAACGCGTCTTTGGTCATCACCGCGCCCACTTTCTTGCTCCAATCGGTTTCAAAACGCATATCGCGATTAGTTAAAATCCCAATTAAAATGCCTTGTGCATCGATCACGGGTACACCTGAAATCTTATAATTATCCGCAATGGCTTTAGCCTCTCCTAGCGAAGCCTCTGCGTGGACATAAATGGGGTCGTGTATGACTCCGCTCTCGCTTTTTTTAACTTTAAGCACCTGTTGCACTTGTGCTTCAATATCCATGTTTTTATGGATAATTCCAATACCCCCCAGCCGCGCTATCGCGATTGCGGTGTCAAACTCTGTAACCGTGTCCATCGCTGCGCTCACAAAGGGGATATTCAAGTCAATGTTTGTACTCAGCTTGGAAACTAAACTCACCTCCTTGGGTAAAACCTCCGAATAAGCAGGCACGAGCAACACATCTTCAAAAGTGAGGGCTGTTTTTAGGAGTTGCATAACTATCCTTCTAACTCTAAGATTTCCTCCAAGCCATAGGCCACATCTAAAATCCGTTGTTCTTCAAAAGCAGGTCCGATAAATTGCATGCCAATGGGCAATTTTCCATGGTAGGCTACGGGCAGAGAGATTGCAGGTAAACCAGCCAAATTTACCCCCACGGTGTAGATATCGCTCAGATACATTTCCAGAGGGGTAGCGTGTGCGTTAAACTCAGGGGCTACGCAGGGGGCTACGGGAGCAAAGATCACCTCTGCGTCCTCAAAAAGCCTTTTATACTCGTGCACGATATGTGCACGCGCCCTTTGCGCCTTGAGGTAGTAAGCCTCGTAATAGCCACTGCTCAAGACAAAATTCCCCAGCATGATGCGCCTCTTCACCTCAGCCCCAAACCCTTTAGAGCGCGTTTTTATGTAAAGCTCTTTGAGGTCCTTACCCTTTAGGCGTTTTCCATAACGCACCCCATCAAAACGCGCCAAATTCGAACAAGCCTCCGCTGTGCTCAAAATGTAATACGCAGCGATGTGGTGCTTGTGATCTCCGATGCGCTGGGACACCAAAGTATGCCCCATTTTCTCTAAGATGTGTAGACTATCTGTGTAGGCCTTTTGCACTTCTACGCTTGCATCTTTGAGGGCTTCTTCCAACACCCCTATACGCAAAGCCCGCTTAGGATCAAGATGCTTAAAAGTCTGGCTCGCCTCTAGGACTACACTGGTAGAATCCTTAGGATCATGTCCACTGATGGCATCTAGGAGAATCGCACAATCACGCACATTCTGGGTAATGGGGCCAATTTGATCCAAACTGGAACTATAGGCCACCAAACCATAGCGACTCACCCGCCCATAAGTGGGTTTGAGCCCCACGCAGCCACAATAACTTGCTGGCTGGCGGATGGAGCCCCCCGTATCACTTCCTAAAGCGGCAATGGCCACCCCCCCAGCAACTGCGCTTGCACACCCCCCCGAGCTCCCTCCGGGCACATGATCGGTGTCTCTAGGGTTTTTAACCGGTCCATAGCAACTCGATTCGCTCGTGCTGCCCATGGCAAACTCGTCCATATTGGCTAAACCAAAGGCGCACATACCATGTTGGTGTAAACGATCGATAGCAGTAGCATTATAAGGGGCGATATATCCCTGTAAAATTTGACTCCCGCATGTGATCTCCCAACCCTTGACATTGATGTTGTCTTTGATGAGAATAGGTGCGCCCGCACCGCTGGACTTAGGCGCACTAACATAGGCGTTGAGCTCGGATTTTTCTAACACACGCTGGGCTAGCTCACATTTGTACTCTTCTAAGGCTTGAGGGGAAAGCTTTAAGGCTTCTTCTAGGGTTAACATGGTCTTCCTAACGATTTTCGCCCTATTCTAACAAATGCAGGGTAAAAACTCTCTAAGGATACCCCACTTCAACTATGGCAGGGCAACTTACCAGCCACGCCGTCAAAGCTTATCTGCGGGAGCGATTTGCGAGTGGGCAATGCGGCTGGTCAAAAACAGAGCACAGAGCACTCCCACACTCAACCCTGTGATGAGTGCCCCGATTGTGTGTGCGTTGTAATAAATGCGTGCTCCCATCGTGAGAAAAGCCAAGGGCAAAAACCACAACCACACCCAGCCATAGCGACGCACCAAGAAACCCAGAGCGCAGGCAATCATTGAAGAGTGTCCGCTGGGCATGTTTTTATTGCTTCCATTGGGCCTTTCCCCTAAACGGCGATCAAAGAGTACCACTCCATTTAGAGTCCACTTGAGGGAGTGTGTGGCAATGGTGGTGGCAATGCTCACATGCAAGATTTGGATCAAACCGATGGGATCGCGTTTAAGAAGGGGCAGGGTAAAGGAAACGATGGTGGGTACAAAGCGGACGTAGTGTTCAGTGAGATCAAACGCTAAAGGGACTTGAGATTGTTTGGCAATCTTAGGAAAGGGGATGAGAACTCCTGAGAGGAAGAGGAGGAAAAATAAGAGAATGCTCTTAGTGGGCAGACCCCGCGGAAGACTCTGGGAGTAAAGACCTTTAAACTTTTCCACACACAACACCCAAGAGCACTAAAGTCTATGATGCGCAATTCAAAACTGCGCGCAAACCCCAAAATTTAAAATCCAAAGGACGAGACTTTGTAAGCACGCTCACTTCACTTGCCCACATAAATTTGACGGGGACGCGTGATACGCGCTTGGGTGTTTTTAACATGCTCTAGGAGTTGTGCGCACCAACCTACCGTGCGTCCGATAACAAAAACAGGGGTAAAAAAGCGAGTGGGGATTTTAAGAGCGGTGAGGATAGTGCCCGAATAAAAATCGACATTGGGGTAGAGATTGCGCGCAACAAAATACTCATCCTGCAAAGCAACCTCTTCAACCTTAGCGGCAATTTCATCGAGTCTGGGGTTCATCTTGATCCCTCGGGCTTGTAAATCGTCCTTAAGTTTCTTCAAAATCCGTGCACGCGGATCGTAACTCTTATACACTCGATGCCCAAAGCCCATCAATTTGAATGGATCGTTTTTGTCTTTAACGCGAGCAATGTATTTGTCCACATGCTTCACATCCCCGATTTCCTCTAATTGCAACAAGACCTTTTCATTTGCTCCGCCATGCAAATGTCCCCACAAGGTCGAAATACCCGCACTAATGGCTGCATAAGGGTGCACACCTGTAGAGGCGACATTTCTAACCGTTGTAGAAGAGGCATTTTGACCATGATCAGCATGCAGGGTCAAAATCTTATCAAAGGCTTCTATCTCTAAGGGATTGATCTCAACCTCGCCATGTAGCCCATGCTTGAGTCTTCCATGGGGATAAGCGCGCAACATAAATAGGATATTTTCAACATAACCCCTCGCAACATCTGGGTGAATCACGGGCGCGCCCGTTTCATTACGATAGCAGATAGCCGCTAAGGTTGGCATTTTGGCGATAATACGCCTGGCCATGGTTTGGTAATCTTCTTCATTCTCCATCTTTTCATGGTCGGAATAGAGTGT
The DNA here is from genome assembly GCF_900197775.1 of Helicobacter salomonis. Lineage (NCBI taxonomy): Bacteria > Pseudomonadati > Campylobacterota > Epsilonproteobacteria > Campylobacterales > Helicobacteraceae > Helicobacter > Helicobacter salomonis. Next base: position 42,304 of record NZ_FZMA01000028.1, on the reverse strand, counting down.
AGAGAGAATGGAAACGCCACTACTGAGTTTTGCCATAGGGTGCGCATGGGTAGGGAAAGCCAAAAACATGTTATGTAAAGTCTCATGAATGAAACTTCGGTGGCGTAATTCCAACTCAAACTCCAAAGATTCTGTGGCATTTTTGGGTAACTCGTCCGTCAACAAGAGTCTACAAATGTCGCTGTACTGGTATTTTTCCACAAGCTCCTCTACAGGATAGCCTTTGTAGTAAAGCTCGCCTTTCTGACCATCAATGTAACTAATTGTAGACTTGCAACCAGCGGTAGAGGCATAGCCCACATCATAGGAGAGCAGTCCCGTGCGTTCATATAACTTAGAAAAATCGATGCCCTTGGCTCCGCGCGTGGCATCAACGGTTTCAAACTCATAATGTTGTTGAGTGGTGTTGTCGATAAGGGTGATAGACATGAAGCTCCTTTTAGACTTTAGTCCAATTATACACGCCCAAAGGTTAAAGCAAAGTTTCCTCTGAAACTCATTTGCACCCATCTAGGTATTTTCGAAACACATCGGCATTAAATACCCGTATCGCACCTTCTAAATTGTCTATATTGTCGTCTAAATACGCTACATAAGCCTTACCCATTAGATTAGTTGTACCTCCAGCCACAGTGGCATTGATGGTCCCTCCCACAACACTTCCCACTCCAGGGATAAATTTTAAGATCCCTCCTACTGCAGCGCGCACGGCAAGCCCCACACCCAATGCCCCCAGAGAGGCTGTTAGGATGGTTTGTGCACCTTCTTTGGTAACTGTGAGCCCGTAAATCTTGCTAATGTGGAGAATCATGGCAAGCTGTGTGGGGGCTAGCAGGGCAAAATCAGAGAAAGGAATGGGGGTAGCCCCAATGCCTGTAGCCGCTGTGGTGTAGCCTGTAATGGCCTTATGTGCATCTTTTTTGTATTGCTCACGACATAGTTTTCTATCAAATTGCTGTTTTCTAGCAAAAGCTGCTCGCCTCCCCTCATCCAGAAGGGAATAAGTTTTAGCAATGAGCTCCTTAATCCCCATGCATTTTTTTATCTCACCATCGTCATCTTCGATCTCTAAGGCTCTTACGCGTTGCAGATGTGTCCGTCCGAGCTGAAATTTATCCCGCACCACATCGGAAAATCTCTCTCCCTTATCGTCCTTATCCCGTTCAGCTTTTTTGACATACTCCCTATAGCTAAAAGCTAGGGGATTCTGGTATCATCAAGGCTTGCCCGCTAGGCGGGTCTTACAGCCTCTACTCCAAGAGTCGATGCCCCAACTCTATGAAGGACATTATAGCACAAAAGAAGCCTTATATCCCCATAGCTAAAGCTAGGGGCTTTACGGCGCGAGTGGTAAAACGCCCTACTATTTGCCCTAAACGCCCGCCAACGCCGTGCATGCACATTCATACCGCTCTCCTATTATCCATCGCATTTTACAGCAAAAGAATCGCAAAAAGGCTTAGTATTGCTCTCATGACACGCTTTGATTTAGATTTACTAACTATAATACACGCGTAATGGGACATTAGAACCTAAAAATATTGGTGTCTCATCTCAAAAGGAAGAACTTGGATTTGCATTTTCCCTATGATATTTTTTATACAGAGGCACAAGTTTTTTTAAAAGACCGCATTTACAAGGACTATTTGCGCCGTCTAGTCTATGGAACGGACGCATCTTGTTATCGCTACATCCCGCAATTAGTGATCAAAGCCATTAACGAAGAGGAGATTATCAAGATTTATACCCTGGCGCGGCGCTATCAAATTCCTTTGACTTTCAGGGCTGCGGGGAGCTCTCTTTCTGGGCAGGCTTGTGCCAAAGGGGTTTTGGTAATGGCTAGTTTTGGCTGGCAAGAAATTGAGGTCAAAGAGGGAGGAGCAAGTATTAGCTTAGGGTGCGGGGTGATTGGCGCACATGCTAATGACGCCCTTAAAAGCTACCATAAAAAAATCGGTCCCGATCCGGCTACGATCGCGACCGCGATGATGGGAGGGATTTTAGCCAATAATGCCAGTGGCATGTGCTGTGGAGTCAAACAAAATAGTTACCAAACCCTAAAATCCTTGCGCCTTATCTTGGTAGATGGGACAATTTTAGATACTTCTAATTTAGAGAGTATAGCGCGCTTTAAAAAGAGCCATGCCAAACTCTTAGAGGGATTGTTAGACCTGCGCGCACAAGTGCTCGCAGACTCAGAACTTAGCGCGCTCATTGCAAAAAAATACCAGATCAAAAACACGACCGGTTACAGTTTAAACGCTCTTTTAGATTTTAGCGATCCCATAGACATTTTAAGCCATCTCTTCGTTGGTTCGGAGGGGACTTTGGGGTTTATCTCCGCATGCGAATTAGAATGCGTAGAAGATGCGCCCTTTAAAACATGCCTCTTGCTCTTTTATCAAGATTTGCGCACCACAATCCAAGCAGTCCGCATTTTAGCCCAGCACGCCGATAAGATTAGCGCAGCAGAGGTGATGGATTATGCGTGTTTAAAGAGCGTGCAAGGTTTAGAGGGCATGCCTGCCATCTTGCAAGAGATTCAAACCGGGAATGGGTGTATTTTGGCGCAATTAGAACATAGCGATTTGCACATCTTAGAGGATAACACCCAAGGCGTGCTGAAAGCCTTAGAGGCGATTCCTACGATTTTACCCCTCCAACAAAGTAGCGATTCACAAGAATATAACGCATGGTGGAAAATCCGTAAAGGTATTTTCCCCATTGTAGCAGGCAAGCGGCGTTATAAAGCGAGTGTCATCACAGAAGATATTTGTTTTGAGGTGGATAAGCTCTCTGAAGGGATTACACAATTAGAAATCCTCTTAGAAAAACATGGTTTTAAAGATCATAGTGTGATTTTTGGGCACGCTTTGAGCGGGAATTTGCATTTTCTCATCACACCTTTGTTAGATGTGCCACAGGAGCGCGCCAATTTTGCCAATCTTGTTACAGACATGGCGCACATGGTCGCTGATTTGCAGGGCTCTATTAAAGCCGAACATGGCACAGGGCGCATGGTTGCTCCCTTTGTAGAACTAGAATGGGGAGCTAAAGCCTATGCAATACACAAGCAGATCAAAGCCCTCTTAGACCCTCAAGGAATTTTAAATCCCGATGTGATCCTCTCAGACGATCCGCACATCCATACTAAAAATTTGAAATCTAGCGCATCTGTTGAACCCGAGCTTGAGGCATGTATGGAATGCGGATTTTGCGAACGCATTTGTCCTAGTCGTTATCTCTCTCTAACCCCAAGACAGCGTATTGTTCTCCATAAAGAGATCGCCTATTTAACAGAGCGCGTAGAAGAAGGATACCCCGATCGAGATTTATTAGAAGAGCTCTTAACAGAATCGGCGTTTTTAAGTGAGGAAACTTGCGCCGTGTGCCATATGTGCGCCACGCTCTGCCCCTTAGAGATCGATACGGGTAGCATCGCTTTGCAACGCCGCCAAAAACAGCATAAGGGACATGCTATCGCGCACCAGGTCTTAAAACACATGGATAAGAGCATTAGCATGGTTAAGATGGGATTGGGACTTGCGCGCGCTGGACAGGTAACTTTAGGGGCAGAGAGAATGCAGGTCTTAGCAAAGAAGGCGCATTTTAAGGTAGCCACGCCTGCTCTGCCCAAGTATCTGCCTAGCAAAAATACACATGTTTTTGCCAACAAACATGCACAGGGTGATAAAAGTGTGATTTATTTTTCTACATGCATTAACCGTGCCTTTGCGCCCTCTAAATATTTGAAAGACAAACGTCCTCTGCAAGAGGTTTTTGAGTCTCTTTGTGCTAAAGCGGGCTATAGTGTGATTTACCCTCCTACACTGCCTAAACTCTGCTGTGGTAAGGCTTTTATCAACTATATAGATTTGAGCGCGTCCAACCGCACTAAAAACGTCCGCTTGCTTCAAGAATTATCTGGTAATGGAAAAATCCCCATTGTGCTCGATCATAGCGCGTGTAGCACACATTTAATCCAAGAATGCGCTTCTTTGGATTTACCCATCTACGATCTGCCTATTTTTATTGTGCAACACTTACGCCCACATTTACACTTAACTCCACTAGATGAAAGTATTGGACTTTATACAATGTGCGCAGCCAAGAGGGCGGGTTATGAAACCCAGATGTTAGATTTGGCACGCGCTTGTGTGCGCGGAGAAGTGGTGGTGCATGCTCCTACTGGGTGTTGTGGTTTTGCTGGGGACAAGGGCTTTTTAACTCCTGAACTCAATGCTTATGCCTTAATAGACTTTGCCAAATTTTACCAAAGCAAGGGATTACAAAGAGGGTTTGCTAGCTCAAGCACCTGTGAAATCGGTTTGAGCGGGGCGACTTCTATGAGCTGGCAACACATCGCTTATTTGGTAGATACATGCGCGCAGGGTGACTTAACACAACCTACTGGCATACTCCACATAGCTAAAAGCTAGGGGATTCTGGTATCAACAAGGCTTGCCCGCTAGGCGGGTCTTACAGCCTCTACTCCAAGAGTCGATGCCCCAACTCTATGAAGGACATTATAGCACAAAAGAAGCCTTATATCCCCATAGCTAAAGCTAGGGGCTTTACGGCGCGAGTGGTAACAGGCTTACCTTGACCTGTGCGTGCCATCTCTTCCCCAAAGACGACATTAATCAGTGTGCTCTTACCCACACCGGTTCCCCCAGCTACTAAAACATTGAGATTGGAATCAGGGTCTTTATCCATGTTTTCTCCCACTTGATTTAAAGCCTTAAAGAACAAATCTGCCATATTCAAACTAGCAAGACCCTCTTTGTTAACCTCTTCTTTATCAGCCATCATCTACTCCTTGCCTTTAGTAGCCTTAACAAGAATCCCAAATGCTTTGCGGCATTTGAGATACACTGCCCAAGCTCCGCGTAGTATACAAGATACAATTATATCAGAGCTGTAGAGTGTGTGAAATTGCGTCTTTAGAGATCGAAAATCCGCGTCAATGCCTTGGCAACTCCACTGGTCATTTAAGCTAGAAATTTGCAGTTATTGTTATAATCGCTAGTTTAAAAGATCGATTTTAAGGATAACAATGGCGCAGACCCTCTCCATTATTAAACCCGATGGTGTTAAGAAGCGCATTATTGGCAAGATCATCACGCGCTTTGAAGAAGCGGGCTTGGAGGTTGTCAAGATCAGGCGACTGCATCTGAGTCTAGCTCAGGCGCAGGATTTCTATGCGGTACACAGGGAGCGTCCTTTTTTTAAGGATTTGATGGATTTCATGACCAGCGGCCCTGTGGTGGTGATGGTTTTGGAGGGCGAGAATGCTGTGGAGAAGAATCGCGAGTTGATGGGCGCAACCGATCCCAAGCAAGCTAAACCGGGCACAATTAGGGCGGATTTTGCAGACAATATTGATGCAAATGTGGTGCATGGAAGCGATACCGAGCAGAATGCTCAGAGAGAAATTGCGTTTTTCTTTGCTTGATTAACCGTGAAGTTAGAGATGCGTAAAATCGGGGCGGTTCCCAAGCCTTTTTGCGTCAAAGAGAATGGGTTGTGTTGGGAAGGAGGGGTGCGCCGTGTGCAAACTAAGCTCTACCTAGTGGAGGGAAGATTGCACGGGTTTTTGGAAGTGCAGTGTGCCTCGAGCGGGGTAATGTTTGAAAAACCCATCTCTCAGGAGATGGTTCTGTGTGTCTGTGATGGGCTCTATGAGAGTGCACACAGGAAGCAGTGCATTGGTGAGAGGGTTATAGATAGCATAGATGTCGTAGAAAGTTTTGAAGGATGTGTTGATCTGAGTGCATTGTTGCACGCAGAAATTCAATCCATTCAGCAAGACTATCACTATGCAAATTAAGTTAATCAAATTCAATAAAGGATAGTTATGGCCGTTCCTGATAGACGCGTGAGCAAAACTCGAGGCAAAAAGAGGCGCACACATTACCGTGTGAAGTTAGCGATGCCTGTTAAAAACAAAGATGGTAGTTGGAAGTTGCCCCATTTTACCAATAAATTTACGGGTGCTTATTAAAGTGACACCGGATTAGGGCCATGAGAATTGTGATCGATATGATGGGGGCTGACCTGGGGGTTCTCCCCGTCATTGAAGGGGTTTCGAAGGCGCTTAGTTCTGTATCATTCAAACCCGTCTTAGTGGGGGATGAGAGTAAGGCTAAGGCATTCATTTCGAAGGACTTGGCTTCCAAGGTGGAGCTCATCCATTGCCCAGATTACATCCGTATGGAAGAACACGCCACAGATGCTCTCAAACGCAAGGAGTCTTCGATTTTTGTGGCTATGGACATTTTAAAGAACGGAGCAGATGCGCTAGTGTCAGCGGGACACAGTGGAGCTACTATGGGCTTGGCTACACTCAAGATTGGACGCATTAAGGGGGTGAGTCGCCCCGCACTCTGCACTCTTATGCCCTCTATAAAAGATCGTGCTAGCCTATGCTTAGATGTGGGCGCTAACACGGATTGCAAGGCAGAGTACTTGTTGGATTTTGCAATCATGGGCTATGAATATGCTAGAAATGTCCTAGGCTATGACAACCCCACGGTGGGACTTCTCTCCAATGGAGAGGAGGATAGCAAGGGGAATTTGATCACCAAAGAGGCTTTTAAGCTTATTGAGCAATACCCCTTATTCAGTCATCATCCTGAAAATGCTCCCATTTTTAAGGGCAATGTAGAGGGAAATGATATCTTTGACAATGTTGTGGATGTTGTCGTGTGCGATGGATTTGTGGGGAATGTGGTGTTGAAGACTACAGAAGGCACGGCCAGCGCGATCAGTTCTGTGTTTAAAAGTGAGATTAAGCAGAGCTTAGGGGCTAAGGTGGGGGCGATGCTTCTCAAAGGTGCGTTTGGCACTCTTAAGCGTAAGACAGATTACGCAGAGTATGGGGGTGCACCTCTCTTAGGGATCAATAAGACTGTCATCATCAGTCATGGAAAGAGCAATGCACGGGCGATGGAATGCGCCATCTATCAAGCCATCAAGGCTAAAGAGAGCGGGGTGTGTGAGAAAATGGCACTTGCCTTTGAACACAAACAACCTCCAAAAGAGGCATCCAGCTAGCTTGAAAGGAGAGACATGCCTTATGCGGCGTTAAAATCTGTGGCGTCTTATGTGCCAGAAACCTGCATCAAGAACAACGCATTCGAACCGCTTTTGGACACAAGCGATGAATGGATACAAAAGCGTACGGGAATCCAAACGCGCTATTTTGCTACCAAAGAGCAGAGTAGCGATTTGGGAGTTCGGGCAGCCCAGATTGCCATTGAGCGCGCGGGAATCACTAAAGAGGAGATCGATTTAGTTTTAGTGGGCACCTTGAGTCCAGACTACATGTGCATGCCCTCTACAGCCTGCGTTTTGAGCGCGAAGCTAGGTTTACAAAATACACCTAGCATGGACATTTTGGCGGCTTGTAGCGGATTTATTTACCTGCTTGCTAGTGCAAAAGCCTTTATAGAGAGTGGAATGTATAGGCATGTTTTGATTGTGGGAGCAGAGCGTTGTAGCAGTGTGCTGGATTTTGAAGATCGTGGCACCTGCGTTCTGTTTGGTGATGGAGCAGGGGCATGCGTAATTGGACGCACAGAGAATGTAAATGAGAGCATTTTAGATGTCAGAATTGCTTCTAATGGCCAGCATGCAGATTATCTCTATACACCCAGAGTTCTCAAAAGCAGTCCCTTCATCAGCGAGCGCGAATCTCCCAAACAAGCCCTTCAGATGAAGGGCAATGAGGTCTTTAAACTTGCGATTAAAACTTTGCTCAAAGATGTAGAGGAAATTTTGCAGGGCAACGCATTATCCCCTCAAGATATCGCTTATTTTATCCCGCACCAGGCTAACTTACGCATCATTCAGGCAGTGCAGAATCAGTTGTCTTTTAGCCCTGAGCAGGTTGTGCTCACGGTGCAAAAATATGGTAATACTTCTGCGGCCAGTATTCCAATGGCAATGAGCGACATTTATGAGCAAGGCAAACTCAAAAAGGGCGATTTGATGCTTTTAGATGCCTTTGGTGGGGGTTTGACATGGGGCTCGGCCTTAGTCTACTATGGGGGCGATCAAGCTTAATTTTAGACAAAAGCGTTAGAATTCGAATTTTTGATAAGAAAGGATTACAATGACAGTTGTCAGACTTACACGCGTAGGACGCAAGAAAAAGCCTTTTTACAGAGTTGTGGTGACAGATTCTAGGAAGAAGCGTGATGGGGGTTGGATTGAGTCCATTGGCTATTACAATCCCTTGAGTAACCCCAAGGTGGTGCACATTGACCACGTTCGCTTGGATTATTGGAAGGGAGTAGGGGCTAAAATGAGTGAACGGGTTTCTAAATTGGCAAAGGGATCGCAAGCCTAGTATGCGAGAAGGGGCGTGTGTAGAGGCGTTCATCTTAGAATATTGCAGGAAGATCGTTACCTACCCGCAGGTTGTAGAGGTGCGCTCTACGCTCCTAGAAGAACATCTTAAAGAAATTACGATCTATGCTAATCCCATGGATATGGGACGCATCATTGGCAAAGAGGGCAAGGTCGTCAGCGCACTCAAAACATTTATTTCGGGAATGAAAGCAAAAAATGGTTTGAGTTATAAGCTGGTTGTGCTTGCCACAGAAAACCCTTATGTGCTTTAAGATAGAAGATTTAGTAGTGGTGGGGTACTTGGGGCGAGCTGTGGGCCTGAGAGGAGGGCTTAGGTTGGCATTGGAGAGTGATTTTGAAGCATGCTTGCAGCCTGGAGTGCGCGCTTATGCTTACACCCAGACTCTAGGATCAGCCTCGCTTACCTCTTTAGATATCGCGCGCTTCGAGTCCCAAAAGAAATTGATTTTTTTTGAACAAATACAGAGTTTGGAGCAGGCCAAGGCTCTAACATGTTGGACACTTGGCATGAGTCAGGAGGATAGCCTGGCGCGTTGTCCCTTGCAAGAGGGAGAGTTTTTATACTTCCAACTGCTGGGCTTACAGATTGTAGAAGAAGAAGAGGTGTTGGGTGTGGTAACGCGTATTGAACGACTCGCCAATACAGACTATCTCTTTGTGCAAAACGCACAGAAGCTCTTTCTTATCCCCTATATTGATGTCTATATCCTCCATGTGGACTTAACTTGCCAACACATCTACACGCGCAACGCCAAAGGGCTTTTAGAAGCGAGTTAAGATTGCACTTTAGCTTTTTAACTCTCTTCCCCAAACTCATTGCCTTTTATTTTGAGGACTCTATTCTCAAACGCGCTTTGGATAAGGGCGTGTTTACCCTACAGATCACCGATATGCGTCCTTTTTCACCCCACAAATTCCAGCGGGCAGATTTTGCACTAGTAGGCGGAGGAGCAGGACAAATTTTAGACCCTTACATGGTCGAAAACGCGCTCAAAAGTGTGCACGACCACAACACGCATGTGATTTTCTTAACCCCCAGTGGAAAGCGCTTTTGCCAGCGAGATGCCAGACGCCTAGCGACTTATAAACATCTCGTCTTGGTTTGCGGGCGTTATGATGGTTTTGATGAGCGTCTGATAGAAACCTATGCGGACGAAGTTTTGAGCATTGGAGATTTCGTGCTTACGGGGGGCGAATTGGCCAGTTTATGCCTATGTGATAGTGTAGTGCGCCAGTTGGAAGGCACGCTGGGGAATGCGCATTCTTTAGAACAGGAAAGTTTTGAAGATGACTTGTTAGAAGCTCCTAACTTTGCTAGAACTCCCTTGCTGAATGTCCCTGGCTGTGCACATATCCCTGTAACTTCAGAGTATTCAAAGGGAAATCATGGCAGAATTAGGATTCTTATGCGCGATTTATCCATGGATAGGACGCAGTTTCACGCCCCTAATTTCTATGTGCTGAATCGTTCACGACACGCTTTTAATCCATTAAACACAAGAAAGGGCGATGATGAAAAACCGCTATATCCAACATTTTGAAGACACTCAGATTAAAAGCCAGCCCCCTGTATTTAAAGCAGGCGATACTATCAAGCTAGGGATTCGTATTCAAGAAGGTGATAAGGTGCGAACCCAGTATTTTGAAGGTGTCTGCATCAGTTTGCGTGGAGCTGGTGTAGACAAAACTTTCTGTGTGCGCAAAATTGGCGCAAATGGGATTGGTGTGGAGAGGATTTTCCCCCTTTATTCAGAGAGTTTAGTAAGCATTGATGTGCTACGCGTGGGGCGCGTGCGCCGTGCTAAACTCTATTACCTGCGCCAGCGCAGAGGCAAGGCTGCCAGAATTAAAGAAGTGCGCAAGAAAGAGCTCGCTTAAATCGACTCTGAGGTATCCCTCGCTGTGAAGCTGCAGAGCCCCGAGGTCTTCTGCAAACCTACAGCCTCCAATCCGCGTGGCTAATCCTGCTGATAGGTCTTGAGCCGCTCTTGGACAACATAGAGCTGGTACTGGAGATAATTGAGCACCAAATCCAGCTTCGTAGGTAGGTCTTTAATTTGGTGCGCCCTCAGTCCTTCGAAGAGGAGTAAGGTTTTCTGCTCCAAATCCCTCAAGAATGCCTGCTCCTCCTGAGATATGCTCGGGGAATTTTTAGACCCGTTGGAGCTATGCGCTGCCTGAGACTGCGAGTCCTTTTGTCCAATTTCGTCCAAAGTTTGAGAGATAATATTTTTTAGTTCCATTGCATCAGCCACTTTTCAATTATTCTCAACTCCGCAGGCTTGTCCGCCTGAATAAACAATTTTTGCATCTTTTGCATTTCAAAACGCTGTAGAGGCGCGTATTGCTGGAGTTGTGCGGGGGGAGTGGAGGGATGACTGGAGGCAGAAAGACCGCTCAAGCGTCTGTAGCCTAGCAAGGCCTCCTGGTTATTAGGGTCTTTTTCCAGCACGCTCTTATAAATTTCTAAAGCCTCGGGTTTAAGACCTTGTAACTCGTAGATGCTACCCAAAGCAATGGTTTTTTCCACACACACGCTCCCTGTTTGTCAGCTTATTATATAATGTGAGCTTTTAAGCATTGCTTTAATGGATGACTATGGAAATACATGCGCTGTATATGATTGTTGCGGGTCTAGGCTTAAGTGTGGTGAGCGGCCTCTTGCTCAAGCGTATCGATATGCCAATTATCATTGGTTACATCGTTACAGGGCTTGTCATTGTCGCGCTATTTCACATCGAAGATTTTGAATCTCTCTCTGAAATTGCTGACTTTGGCATCGTTTTTTTGATGTTCATGATTGGGTTGGAATTCAATTTTGACAAACTCAAGACCATGAAGCAGGAAGTGCTCGTCTTTGGTGGGCTACAAGTTGTGGTAACTTCTCTGCTATTCATGGTCTTTGGCTACTATGTGATGGGGTCTTCGTGGGAGTTTTCATTGGTCGTGAGCATGGGCTTTGCCCTTTCCTCTACGGCTATTGTACTCAAATTCTTCGAAGAGGGTAAGCAGCTCAACACACCCGTAGGTAAGATTGTGGTGGGGATTTTGATCTTCCAAGACATTGCTGCTATCCCCATGCTCTTAATTCTAATGCTCATGGGCGATGCGAACGCAGACTTTGTCAAGCTCTTGGTCAAGACTGCGATTTCTGCAAGTATTATCTTGGCCATCTTACTCTTACCGGGCAAGCAAGTTGCCACTAAAGTGTTGAACTTAGCTGCAGAAAGTCGCTTGCCTGAACTCTTTATGGCGACGATCCTACTCATTGTCTTTGGGGCAGCGAGCTTGAGTCATTTCTTTGGCTTTTCCATGTCGCTGGGGGCCTTCGTAGCGGGTATGGCGATCTCTAAATCGCGTTACCGTATCAAAGTACAGGACGAATTTGCCCCTTTAAAAAATATTTTTCTGGGTCTATTCTTTGTCACTGTGGGCATGCAGATCAATTTGAAATTCTTATTTGCTAATTTTTTTGCCGTTGTGCTCTTACTCAGCATGGCAATGGCGTTGAAAGTGGCGATCTTGTATTTTCTACTGCGATTCTTTAGGGACGCTAAGAGTTCGATTAGGGTTGCGCTCTCTTTAGCCCAGATTGGAGAATTCGCCCTTGTTGTCTTTTTAACAGCTAGTAAACAGCATGTGTTGAATCTCAAAAAGCACCAGGGTTTGCTAGCTTTTTTAAACGAAAAAGGAATTATTCATGTGGTGCCACAAGACATCCAGCAATTCTTAGTGCTCATGATCATCTTTTCCATGCTCGCCACGCCCTTTATTCTCAAATATCTGGACTCTTTGGCAAATTTTATTTTTCATCAAGAAGCCTCCAAAAATTAGTCTAAGAGGGGCAAATCATGCTAGAATACGCCCCAAACTATCCAGTAAGGAGTGAACATGGAATTGACAAAAGTTGAAAAAAAGGCTGCGAAACGAACCTGCAAAGATCAGGAAACCTTAGAACATCGCTGGGATTTGAGCGCGCTGTTTAAAGATTTAGAAACGTTAGATACGCACATTAGTGTCTTGGATAAGAAAGTTAAAGACTTTGAGGAAAGATATGCCAACACCTTTGGCCAGCTTGAAGTAGGTGACTTTAAAAAGGCTATGGAAGACTATGAAGAATTGAGTGAGGGTATCTCGAGAGCCATGGCCTATGTATCCTTGATCGTTGCCACCGACACGGACAAGAGTGATCTGTATTCCAAATACGAACTGCTGTGTAATGATATAGCGCAACATCTCTTGTTTGTGGACAATGAGTTTTGTGCCTTGGACAGCACCAAACAAGAGGAGTTGATCCAAGCTGTGCCTAAATACGCCTATAATTTGCGCTTACTCTTGAAACAAAAAGCCCATATCTTGAGCTTGTCCGAAGAAAAGATTTTGCTCGCCACTTCTAGTGTGGGCGTAGACGCGTTTTCCACTCTCTTTGACAAAACCCTCACCGCGCTCAAAATCCCCTTCCAAGACAAACTCATCAGCGAAGAAGAAATCCTCTCGGAATTGCACAATCCCGATCGCAAGTTGCGTAAAAAAGCCCAAAAAGCTCTGACAAAAGCTCTCAAAAGGAATGAGTTGGTGCTCACCTATGTGCTCAACATGGTACGCAAAGACCTGCACATTGGTAACAAATTACGCCACTATGAAACTCCAGAGAGTTTCCGCCACCTCTCCAACCAAATTTCTCAGGTGAGCGTGGATAGCATGTTGGAGATCGTCAATGACAATTATGCCTTAGTACAGCGCTACTATAGGATCAAATCCAAACTGCTAGGCTATAAACTCAAGGATTACGATCGCTACGCACCCTTAGAAACCAAAGAAAGTCCTGTGAGCTACCAGGAAGCGCTAGATTTAGTTTTAAAAGCCTATCGCGATTTTTCCCCTAAGTTTGCCCAAATTGTCGAGCATGCAATTGCGCACGGATGGGTGGATTCCCACCCTAGAAGTGGCAAACAAGGTGGGGCTTTTAGTGCGGGCACTGTGCCCAGCGCGCATCCCTTTGTCTTGCTTAATTTCACGAACAACCGCCGTTCTGTCTTCACGATTGCGCATGAGTTTGGACATATGATTCACCAGGAACTCAGTGGCAAGAATGTGGGCTATTTCAACGCCAACACCCCTTTGACCACTGCAGAAACCGCCTCTGTCTTTGGAGAAATGCTTCTGTTTGAGAGTTTGAAACAGGACCTAGATAAGAGAGAACTCAGGGGTATTTATGCGGGCAAGTTGGAAGACATGTTTTCCACCATGTTCAGGCAGGTGGTCATGACGAATTTTGAACGCCGTATCCACGCCACGCAGGAGGAGCTCAAGGCCCAAGATTTTGACACCATTTGGCAGGAGGAAAACGCCAAGATGTTTGGCAAGAGCGTGAAACTCACCAAGAATTATGCGCGCTGGTGGAGTTATATTCCCCATTTTATCCACACTCCTTTCTATTGTTATGCCTATAGTTACGGGCAATTGCTCGTGCTCGCTCTCTTTGGGTTGTATCGTCAACAAAAAACCTCTGATGAGCGCAAGGCATTTATCGAGACTTACACTGACTTTTTGAGCAAGGGAGGGAGTCAAAGCCCTGAAGAGCTGGTGGGCATGTTCGGACTGGATATTCAGGATAAGGAGTTTTGGAAAATTGGCATGGGTGAGGTGGAAAAAATGCTTAGTGAATTTGAGGCCTTGCTTTGAGAGATTTGAGTGCGCGCTACAACGCCATGGCTAACCAGCATTGCCTGGAGCACCTCTATTTTTTGCACAGCCATCGTGTGAATTTTAGCGTGTTTTGCGATCTCTCCAAGGTGCGCTTTGAGCCTCTCTTGCCTAGGGACCTGTTTGAGAGCTTTGGAAATTTTGTGCTGTTTGTGTTAGCGGGCTACACCTTTGAGAGCTTAAAAATCCATCGCTTGAGCCAAGAAATTAGCTTCGAAGCGGGTTTAGGCGACAATATTGAAACTACGGTGAGCATTGCCCTAGAGGGGATTGTGCAGATCATCGTCAAGGATAGAAATGACTCCAATGTGGTGCTCTTTAACCGCTCGGATGCTACGAGTATTTTTGGCGATAATGGTGAAACGCAGATTCAAGATTCCAAAGAAGCGTTTCTAGCCGATCCGAGAAATCAACAAGCTTTACGCACCCTTCAAGGCAAAGAATGAGCGTTTTAAAATTACAGATCAAGGTTTTTCGGTTCGATGCGCGCAAGGATTACAATCCCGCTTACCAGCTTGCCCAAGTGGAATACACCCCAGATTGGCGCTTAAGTGATGTGCTGGCGCATATCCCTTTACAAGATTTTAACTACGATCGCGCGCATTTAGGTGTGCGCCTTAACCAGGTAGCAGTCTTTGAAGACACCCCTGTACTAGACTTGATCGCACGGTTTTCTAAGGAGTGGGTACTTGAACCTTTGAGTATCAAATACGCCCTCCACGATTTACTCATGGATGAAGAGGCGATTTTAAGAGATTACCAACGTTTCTTGCACAGTGCCCCTTTCCTCACTCAAGAAGAACGCAATGAGCTAGCTAGATACACTAACATTAACTTTATCCAGCCCCACTATCCCGATGGCTATTATGGCGATGGATTTTTCTTGTATATCAAGTGGCTCATGGGGCGTTACCCACACCGCTCTAAAGAACTCTTACAGAGCATCGCCGATGTCAAGTATGGTGTGATGAGTTTTGTCAGCCCTAAGCCCTACCTCTATCCCCCCAGCGATCGTATTGAGCAAGAAATTTACGACTTACAGAAATGGCTTGTCCAAGCCTCTAATTGCCCCATTGCGAACAATGTGTGGGCATATATTGGCAAAAATTTGGAGGCTAAATACCAGTTTAAAACCCCAGCTACTCCTCAAGCCCAGGGGGATTTTTTACTCTTTAATGCCTACGATAAAACCCATAACAGCACACCCTTGTTGCAAAGCGTGAAGGCTTTGTTAACGCGTTTGAATTTACGCGTAGTAGAGGCAGAGTGTTGTTTTGACGGGGGATATTGGGGGCGTTTGGGTGATTTAGAAAAATTTGTGAGCGCGAATGCCTATAATATGGCTTTAGCACAGAAAATGGGCGTATCTCTCCTCTTGGCCGATCACGATGCCTATGCTAACGCGCTTTACGCACAAGAACTCTTGCAAGATGAGGCACTCAAAGAGAAAGTCAATCAAAATCTAGCCCTCTATGGTTTGGAATATAAAGAAGCTCCTTTGGTATATTTGAACGCCTACTTGTTGGAAAATGTTCCACCACTTCAGAGTGTCTTCACTGGTTTTTCCAGTGTACTCTTCGCCCCTGAAGATAGTGATTATTACAGACTTTTTCAGCCTCTTAGCCTCGCTTGTCATACCCCTCTCTTTGCTAAACAAAGCCTTACCCACCTCTTAGATACCAATATGTCCCTAGCCTTAGAGCGTTTTGGGGCATTGCGTTATGAAGCCATCGATCTAGGCGCGGATTTTTTACTCACCACCTCATTAAGTCAATTCCACATGCTGGACACTTTAGCTAAAAAAGCCTCGAATGCCTATGGTCGCGATCATGACATAACAAGCACGCTCTACCTATCTCAGTTAGTTTTATTGGGGATGGGCGAAACAGACGCACAGGTTTTAGGATTACATGCACATCAGCAGCCCTTTAATTTCTTGTAAGGAGGCGCGTTGCAATTAGGACTCAAGATTCTCTTTGCCATGGCACTCGGCATGGGTTGGTATGGCATTAATGGGGAAGAATCTGGAGAGTTCTCCTTGCTCATTTTTGTTTTTGTGCTCGTGTTATTATTGCTCAAACCCATCACTTTCCAATCCCCAGAGAAACGCGAGGATTATATCCAGCAATTGCAACGCAATTACGAGCGTAAGCGTGAACTCAAGAACAAACAGCGTGCCGAGAAAAAGCGTATTTCCCAAGCTGCAACCGAACGGGACTATAAAGAACAACGCGAAAAACACCAACAACCCAACAATAAATTCTTTTAAAGTGAAACGATGATAGAAGTGATTTTAGTAGTGGCAGTGGCCGTAGTTTTACTTTATTTATACTACACCTTGCAAGAATATCTCAAAAACCCCTTGCACGCGCCCACGCCCAATTCTGAACCTGTAGAAACCTTAGATGTCTATCCTCTTCCTAGCCCCGAACAGAGTTTAAGAGAGAGCGAGCTTGGAGTGGTCGCGCTCTTATTAGGGCGTGCCTTGGATTCTATGCCTGATAGTCTCCTCAAGCAAGCCTTAATCACTTTATTTTTAACCGATTTAAGCCAAAATAGTGGGGTTGCTTTGGAACAATTGCAAGAGCTTTACAAGACCACAGACAAGCCTGATTTAGAGGAGTTATGCGCGCAATTCTTAGAAGTCGCGCATGGAGAATACAAAAAGCGCCTCAAACTCGTCGAATTTCTCTTTGTGCTCGCCTACGCGCAAGGCTCTTTGCAAGAACAGAGTAAAGAAGTTTTGCTCGATGTGGGGGCGTTTTTGCGCCTAGAAAATAGCGATTTTAATGCACTCTATGAGGATTTTGAATCTTTAGCGCACAACAAGCCTTACAAGGTGGTCTTAGCCAAAATGCCAGACTTTTGCGCCTTTGAAGCACAAGTGGCATTGCACTATCTCAATTTCATGGATGCTAAAAGCTGGCATAAAAGTTATCTGCCCGATCGCTTAAGCGTGCTGTGGCAACTCCAAGAGATTTACCAACAAGGACGCTAATGGATTTCCCCCCCTTTGATCTGAGTTTAGAAAAGCGTTATTACCAAATTTGCAAGGAGCGGGGTTATTTTGAAGTGGGCGCGCAAGGGCGACCTTTTGCACTCATGATGCCTCCGCCCAATATCACGGGGCGTTTGCATATCGGACACGCTTTAACCTTGAGTTTGCAGGATATTTTAGCCCGTTATAAGCGCATGGACGGGTATCGCGTGCTTTACCAACCCGGTCTCGATCACGCTGGGATCGCGACCCAAAATGTCGTAGAAAGAGAGCTTTTAGCCCAAGGTGTGCGCAAAGAACAAATTGGACGCGAAGCGTTTGTGCAAAAAGTTTGGGAGTGGAAACAAACCTGCATGCACCAAATTGTAGAGCAAATGCAAGAGCTGGGGTTGAGCTGCGCATGGAGTAGATTACGTTTTACGATGGATGTAGGCTTGCAAAGGGCCGTGCGTGCGGCATTTAAAGAATGGTATGAGCGCGATCTGATTGTGCAGGATTTTTACATGGTCAACTGGTGCACTAAAGATGGTGCGCTAGCTGATATTGAGGTGGAATACGCCCAAGAGGATGGCAAGCTCTACCATTTGCGCTATCCCCTAGAACAGGGTGGAGCGGTGGTGGTGGCCACCACGCGCCCAGAGACCTTTTTTGGAGATGTCGCTTTGATGGTGCACCCGCAGGATTCACGCTACCAACACCTCATTGGACAAAGAGCGATATTGCCTTTAAGTGGGCGTGCAATCCCCATTATCGCCGACGAGTATGTTGATCCCAATTTTGGAAGCGGTTGTGTTAAGGTTACCCCCGCGCACGATCCCAATGACTATGAAGTGGGCAAACGCCACCATTTAGAGCCTTTAGTGATCTTTGATACGCAGGGCATTTTGAACGCCCATGCGCTAGAATTTGCCGGACAAGAGCGCCTAGAGGCGCGCCCACGCATTGTGCAGACTCTGCAAGAGCAAGGCTTTATAGAAAAGATCGAGCCCCACACCCATCAGGTGGGCAAGTGTTACCGCTGTAATAACACCATCGAGCCCTATATCTCCAAACAATGGTTTGTAAAAAAAGAGGTTGCTCAGGGCGCGATTGCCAAAGTCAGGGAGGGCTTGGCGCAGTTTTTCCCTTCTACTTGGCGCAATAATTACAATGCGTGGATGGAAAACTTGCGCGATTGGTGCATTAGCCGCCAACTCTGGTGGGGGCATCGCATCCCTGTCTTTACTTGCGCCAATAACCACCAATTTGTCAGCATCGACGATCCCACTTGTTGCCCTAAATGCGGCGATTTGCACTTAATCCAAGACCCCGATGTACTAGACACTTGGTTTAGCTCGGCCTTATGGCCCTTTAGCACTCTAGGTTGGGGGCAAGAAAATGCGCCAGAATTTAGCGCCCATGATTTAGAGGATTTTTACCCTAATAGCGTGCTGGTTACCGGGTTTGACATTTTGTTTTTTTGGGTGGCGCGCATGCTCTTAGCGGGAGAGAGTTTGCTAGGCCAATTACCCTTTAAGGACATCTATCTGCACGCTCTAGTGCGCGATGAAAAGGGCGAAAAGATGAGCAAATCTAAGGGGAATGTGCTTGACCCCCTAGAGATCATCGCCACGGAGGGGGTGGATAGTCTGCGCTTTGCTCTAGCGATGTTGAGCGTGCAGGGGCGTGATCTGCTTCTCTCAAAAGAGAGCATTGAGCAAGCGCGCCACTTCACCCATAAACTCTACAACGCTACCCTTTTACTTTCTAAATACGCCCAAGAATGTGGTACACAAGAGGGGAAAAGTGTGCTAGGGGCTTATGCGCGCTCTAGGTTGCATGCCACCACTAAAGAGGTGCGCCAAGCCCTAGATAGCTACCGCTTTAACGATGCTGCGCGCCTGCTCTATCGCTTCTTATGGGGCGAATTTTGCGATTGGATCTTAGAATTTCTCAAGGCCGATAAACAGAGTGCGACCATCCACGCGCTCATTGAGGTCTTTAAAGACGCACTCAAACTCTTGCACCCCTTCATGCCCTTTGTGAGCGAATACCTCTACCACCATCTCGAGGGCACTTCTTTAGAAAATGCGCCCTCACTCATGCTGGCTACCTATCCCGCAAAGACAGCGCGTGATCTGGAATTAGAAAAAACCTTTGAGGGAATTAAGGAAGCCTGCACCGCCTTTAGGCGCTTAAAAGTCTTGCTAGGCATAGGAGCATTACCTAAGGGCTACCTCCAAAGCTCCTTAAGCTTAGATTCGCAGACCCTAAGTTTTATTAGCAAACTCACCAAAATCGCCCACTTGGAAGTGGTGGCCAGCAAGCCCCAAGGGGCTCTAAGTGATGTGGGGGAATGGGTGAGCGTGCATGTGAGTTTAGAGGGGGTTGATGTGAGCGCACTAGAAGCGCGCTTACAAGCCCAACTTGTTAAGTTGGAAAAAGAAAAGGCCAAACTCAATTTAGATAACCCGCAGTTTTTGGCCAAAGCCCCCAAAGCTTTACTAGAAAATTTACGCGCGCGTGCGCAAGAAATCGCGCAAAAGAAAAGCCAAATCACAGCTGAACTCACACTCTTAGAGAGTGCAAAGGAAACTCATGTTTGAAGCTTTAAGCGAATCGTTTAAAAATGCCCTGAATAAGATCCGTTTTCAAGACGACCAACAAGCCCTAGAAAAAGCCCTAGACGCGCTGAAAAAATCGCTCTTGCGCAATGATGTGCACCACAAGGTAGTTAAAGAACTCATCACCCAAATCAAAGACAAAACCTTGGCTAAGGGTGTTGGCAAACAGCAGTTTTTAGATTCCTTGCAAGAGAGTTTGCTAGAAATCTTAAGTGTGCCCGGGGGTGCGAGCGGGTTTGTCTACGCTTCTAAACCCCCCACGATTGTGCTGATGTGTGGGTTGCAAGGAGGGGGTAAAACCACCACATGTGGCAAACTCGCCCACTATCTCAAAACCCGTCAAAAAAAGGTCTTATTAGTGGCCTGCGACTTGGAACGCTTGGCCGCCGTGGAGCAATTACAAGTCTTGGGCGCGCAGGTGGAGGTGGAGGTGTTTCACCAAGAGGGAGGAGTGCTTGAAATTGCTAAGGGAGCACTAGCGCGCGCACTAGAGGGGCAATTTGATGTGATGATTGTAGATAGCGCAGGGCGTTTGGCCATTGATAAACCCCTGATGGAGGAACTTAAAGCCTTAAAGGATTTGCTAAACCCCCATGAAGTCTTTTATGTCGCGGACGCGCTCAGTGGACAAGATGGAGTGCGGTCTGCAAGCACCTTTCATGAACAAATAGGCATTAGCGGGGTGATTTTAAGCAAATTTGATAGCGATAGTAAGGGTGGGGTGGCACTAGGGATCGCCTACCAGCTCAAACTCCCCCTGCGCTTCATCGGGCATGGGGAGAAAATTCCCGATTTAGACCTCTTTGTGCCTGAGCGCATCGCCAACAGATTGATGGGCGCAGGGGACATCATCACGCTGGCAGAAAAAACCGCCAGTGTGCTAGACCCTAAAGAGGCCAAAGATTTATCTAAAAAGCTCAAAAAGGGGCAGTTTACCCTAAATGACTTTGTCACCCAGATTGAAAAGCTCAAAAAATTAGGCTCTTTAAGTGCACTGGTATCGATGATCCCCGGGCTAAACAATGTAGCCAGCGCGCTTAAAGGCACGGATTTAGAAAACTCTACTGAGATTAAAAAGATCAAGGCGATGCTCTCTTCCATGACTGCCAAAGAGCGTGAAGATCCTAGCTTGCTCAATGGAAGCCGCAAAAAGCGTATTGCTTTAGGGGCGGGCTTGGAAGTAGCTGAAATCAATCGCATTTTAAAGCGTTTTGATCAGGCTGCCCAACTGGCTAAAAAACTCAGTGCTAAGGGCGGAGTGTCTAATCTGTTACAGATGTTGCAGCAACAGAAGCACAATTGACATACTCTCCCATAACTAAAGTTAGGGGATTCTAGCTTTAGTGGAGATCGCGGCTTCAGGCAGGACAGCTCCGTTTGGAGTCTTACGTTCCCTATTCCAAAGGTTGATGCCCCAACCCCAAGGGTATTACCCCTTGATTGCAACACAAATATTAGCACAGCCATGCTGGTAAGGCTTAATCTATCAGGGTATCTATGTGTTTTTCCAAAACCACCATGGTTTGGAGTTGAGAGATGATTTCATGCATTAGAGGCATAAATTTCTGCAAAGGCGCGTTGGAGGACATTTCTTTGGCAATTCCCTTATAACCTTGTAGAATGCCTTTCAAATAGTCAAATAGAGGGTTTTCGCGTGCATAGTAGTCTTGTAGCACGACGAAAAGCACGGCATTTTCTTTAAAGATTTCGATCACGTGCGTGCTAGTGGCTTCATCCAAGTTGATGCGGTGTGCACGGATGTCTAAAACGAGATTACTCAGCTTGTCATTTAAGATACCGATGTTGCGGTGTGTATCGGCCTGATGGACTGCCATCCTATGGATGGCATCTTGGATGTCTTGAATTGAAGGTTCAGCACATAGGGGTAACAGCGTTAGCAGGGCAAGAAGGGTGCGCATACAAAGCCTTTTTAAAGGGCATTATAGCCTTTTGTAGTATAATCCGAGTTATTTTTTAAAGAAGAGGTCATCTTGCAGCCCCTACTTTTCACCCCCGGTCCCACTCCCATCGCCCCTCAGATCGCACGCACTTTGAGCCTACCCGCTCCCCACCATCGCACCCCGGAGTTTGAACAAGCCTTTGCACAGGTGCGTGTCCAGCTCAAAGAGATGATGGGCATGCAGGAGGTGGTAATTTTAGTGAGCAGTGGCACGGGGGCAATGGAGGCGAGTTTGTGCACCTTTGTGAGTTCTCATACCCAAGAGCCCAAACTCTTGGTGCTCAATAATGGCAAGTTTGGGGAGCGCTTTACCCAGATCGCCAAAGCCCACCACATTAACTATTTGGAGATCAAAAACTCTTGGGACACCCCTATTAGTGCGTCAGAAGTGCTAGCTTGTGTGCAAGAGCACCCTAGCTTAGAGGCGATCGCTCTGCAGGTATGCGAGTCTTCAGGGGGTTTGCGCTTGGACTTTGAAGGGATTAGCGCGGCTCTCAAGACGCACAATCCTAACTTCTTGGTGATTGTAGATGCGATCACGGCACTAGGCGTAGAACCTCTCAAGGTTGAGCATGTCGATGTGCTCATTGGGGGGAGTCAAAAGGCGTTTATGTTGCCCGTGGGTTTGAGCTTTGTAGGTTTGAGCGCATACGCACTTTCTCAATTACGCCCCCATGGGTATTATTTTAATCTCGCTTTAGAATTACAAAAACAGCAACACAATACCACTGCTTTCACGGCGGGCATTTCGCATGTGATGGCACTACAAACCTATTTTGCATGTGTTGCAGAGTTTGGAGGGTTACAAGCCCTCTTTGAGAACACAGCCCAGCGCGCGCTAGCTAGTGAACATGCGATCAAGGCCCTAGGTTTGCAAATTTACCCCAAAACCCCCGCCCTTAGCATGAGCACGATCTACCACGAGCGCGCCCTAGAGATTAGAAAACGCCTTAAAAACTATGGCGTGGTGGTCGCTGGAGGACAGGATCATCTTAAAGACTTGCTGATACGCATCAATCACATGGGAATTATAGAGGTGTACACGCTTGCATGGGTGCTCAACGCGCTAGAACAAAGCCTAGTAGATTTGGGCTTAAGAGCGCGTTTTGAGGGCGAAGCGGTGCGTGCGTTTATGCAAGCTTATTACTAGGAGAGTGCGTGCGTCAATACTATAGCTATGCAGATTTTAGACAAGATGCCCTAGCTTTAGCCAAACAAATAGAACAGGACTTCAAACCTCAGGCTATCATTGCCATTTTAAGAGGGGGGATGACCTTAGCGCACTTTTTGGGGCTGTATTGGGACATTAAAGAAGTTTATGCAATTAATGCAAGCTCTTATAACCGTGAGCGCACCCAAGGCACCCTAGAGATTAGCAATGTGCCCACTTTGCCCGCACAACACCAATGCGTGCTAGTGGTGGATGAGATCGTAGATAGTGGGAAAAGCTTTCTAGGAGTGATGGACATTTTGCAAAAGCAATACCCACATGTCTGTTTTAAAAGCGCAGTCCTCTTTGCTCAAAAAAGCGCGCGCTATCAGGCGGACTTTGTGCGCAAAGAGGCGAAGTGCTGGATTGATTTTTTCTGGGAAGTAGATTTGCAAGGAGGTTCTCTTGCGCCCTAAACTCTATCTAGTATCTCTGGGTTGTTCTAAAAACTTAGTGGATAGCGAGGTGATGCTAGGCAAACTCGCCCATTATGAGCTCACCCAAGAGTGCGCGCAGGCTGATGTGATCATTGTCAACACCTGCGGGTTTATCGCCTCTGCTAAACAGGAGAGCGTGCAAGTTTTGTTAGAAGCTATTAAGGCGCGTAAAGAGGGGGCGTTGGTGGTAGCTAGTGGGTGTTTGAGCCAACGCTATAAAGAAGAATTGCAAGCCGAATTGCCTGAGATCGATATTTTTACCGGTGTGGGGGATTACGATCGCATCGATGAGCTCATTAAGGCCAAACAGAGCGCGTTTTCTACGGGCGTGTTTTTAGCGGGTGCACACAACGCGCGCACCATCACGGGTTCTAAGGTGCATGCCTATGTCAAACTCTCAGAGGGGTGTAACCAGCAGTGTAGTTTTTGTGCGATCCCTAGTTTTAAGGGACGCTTGCAAAGCAAGGGAATCGCTCAAATCTTAGAGGAAGTGGAAAATCTGGCCAAACAGGGTTTTAGCGATATTAGTTTCATCGCTCAGGATTCGAGCTCCTATCTACGCGATCAGGGCGTAAAAAATGGGCTAATTGAGCTCATTAAAGCTATTGATGCCCAACAAATCCTAGAGAGCGCGCGCATTTTCTATCTCTACCCTAGCACCACAACCCTAGAGCTCATCGATACGATCGCGCATTCTCCCATTTTTATGAATTACTTTGACATGCCCATCCAGCATATCTCTAATGCTATGCTTAAAACTATGCGCCGTAACTCCAACACCCAAGCACATCTTAAGCTACTAGAGCACATGAAGAGCGTGCCTGAGAGTTTTTTACGCACCACTTTGCTATTGGGACATCCCGGGGAGAGTGAGGAAGATATTGCAATCTTACAAGAGTTTTTAAAGGGCTTTAGTTTTGATCGCATTAATCTCTTTGCCTTCAGTCCTGAGGAAAACACCCGCGCTTATAGCATGCCCGCTTTGCCTGAGAACGTGGTTAACCAACGCCTAGATACCATTAACGCTTGTGTGCAACAACAGGTTCAAGATTCCATGCAAAGGCTCTTGCATCAGCCTATTGAAGTGATTGTAGAGGGTTTGAGTGAGGATGGGCTCTTTTTAAAGGCGCGCGACAAACGCTGGGGCTTAGAGATTGATGGGGAGATTCTCATCAATGAAAGCGAGTTAGACAATGTGCAACCCGGGCACTACCGCGCTATCTGCCATACCTACCAAGAGGGTGTATTAGTGGGAAAAATCATTGCGTGAGGCACTGGCTAGCCAAATTTGCCCACAGATTTGTTACAATGACGCCTAAGACACAAGCTAAAGGTTTTTGATGAAAAAAATTGCCCTGCTCATGGGTAGCAAGAGTGATCTAGCTATCCTGCAACCCGGAATCACGCTTCTAAAAGAGTTTCAAGTCCCCTTTGAAGTCCACATACTCTCTGCCCACCGCACTCCCCACGCCTTGCACGAGTTTGTCCTGCAAGCTCCCCAAAATGATGTGGGGGTCTTCATCGCAGCCGCGGGCAAATCCGCGCACTTAGCCGGGGTGGTCGCTTCTTTGAGCATTTTACCCGTGATTGCTCTGCCCATTCTCACTCAGGACTTAGGCGGGCTGGATTCTCTGCTCTCCAGCGTGCAAATGCCTAGCGGGGTCCCGGTAGCCTGTGTGGGGATCAACGCCGCGCAAAATGCGATCTTGCTCGCTTTGGAGATTCTAGCTCTCCATGAGCCCATATTGGCAAAGAAATTGCAACAAGCCCGCCATGATAATGAAGCCAAAATTCTTCAAGACGATCGCGCCCTTTCATCCCAATTTCACAAGGAATCCCATGCTTGAAACCCCATGCCACTTACTCTACGAAGGTAAGGCTAAAAAGGTTTACACCACGACCAACCCTGAACACTACATCGTAGAGTATAAGGACGATGCCACCGCTTTCAATGGGGTTAAAAAAGCCACCTTGCAAGGCAAGGGCACGCTGAATAACCGCATCAGTAATTATTTGATGCAATATCTACAAACCCAGGGTGTAGCCACCCATCTTGTGCGTGAACTCACTCCTGCGCGTGCCCTTGTCAAAAGGCTGACCATGTTTGCTTTAGAAGTGATTGTGCGCAATTTGGCAGCCGGCTCTATGGCTAAACGCCTAGGGTTGCAAGAGGGATCGCCCTTTGAGGCCCCCGTGCTAGAATTTTGTTATAAAAACGATGCGCTGGGCGATCCGCTGATCAATGAGGATCACGCCTTGGCTTTAAAACTTGCCAGTCCTAGCGAACTGCAGACCCTGCGCGCGCTGGCTTTGCGTACCAACACCCTCCTGCAAGCCTACCTAGAAGATAGGGGGATCATCTTGGTGGATTTCAAATTAGAGTTTGGCAAAGATGTGCAGGGGCAGGTTGTACTGGGCGATGAGATTTCTCCAGATACCTGCCGGTTTTGGGACGCACAGACGCGCCAAAAGCTCGACAAAGATCGCTTTAGAGAGGATTTAGGCGATGTGTGCCAAGCCTACGAAATTATTTTAGAAAAGATTTCCCACGCATAAGGATTGCGATGCACAAGCTCAAGGAAGAATGTGGGGTTTTTGGAGCTTTCTCTACGCAAACCTGCTCTCTAGCACCGCTAGCCTATAGTGCCCTATGTGCTTTGCAGCATAGAGGTCAAGAGGGCTGTGGGATTGCCCTCTGCCATGGGGGGCATTTTAGCTACCATAAAAATACGGGGCTGGTCAATGAAGTCTTTGATCAAACCACCTTGCAAAGACTGGGGGATGGAGAGGTGTGTATTGGGCATGTGCGCTATTGCACCACTGGGGAGAATAGCCGCACCAACACCCAACCCCTACTCATCCAACACATCAAAGAACCCCTGGCCATTGCCCACAATGGGAACTTGGTGAATGCTGTGGAATTGCGCCGTGAATTAGAATTGCAGGGCTGTATTTTTCATACCTCTAGCGATACAGAGGTGATTCTCTACCTCATCGCCCAGCACCGCTTAAAGAGTGCCACCCTAGAGGAAGCAATCCAAAGCTGCATGAAGGTGCTGCAGGGGGCATATTGCTTGGTGGTGATGTCTCCTAACAAGTTGATCGCCGTGCGCGATCCTTTGGGATTTCGTCCCCTGTGTTTTGGCAGAAACGATCAGGGAGTGGACATTGTGGCTTCTGAGAGTTGCGCTTTAGACGCACTGGGAGCTAGTTTCACGCGCGAGGTTGCTCCAGGGGAAATTGTAACCTTTAGCACGCAGGGGATTGAGAGCATTGCTACCCCCCTTAAGTCGCGTAAAATCTGCTCCTTTGAATACATCTACTTCGCCCGCGCAGATTCCATGTTAGAGGGCAAGAGCGTGCATTTGGCGCGCGTGCGCGCAGGGCAATACCTAGCCAAAACTCACCCGGCCAATGCCGATGTGGTGGTAGGCGTGCCTGATTCAGGGATCGATGCCGCTTTGGGTTATTCTAAAGAGTCCGGGCTTCCCTATGTCATAGGTTTTATTAAAAATCGCTACATCACGCGCACATTCATCGCGCCTCAACAAGAGCGCAGCGAAAAACTGCGTCTAAAACTCAATGTGGTGATCCCCAATATCCGGGGTAAGCGCATCGTCTTGATCGACGACTCCATCGTGCGGGGCAACACCACGCGGCGCATTGTGAAACTCTTACGCGATGTGGGAGTGAAGGAAATCCACATGCGTGTGTCTTCCCCCCCCTTTATCAACCCCTGCTACTATGGTACAGATGTCGACTCCCAAGAGCACCTCATCGCCCATAATCACAACTTAGAACAAATCACCAAGATTTTAAATTTGGATTCGTTGGCTTATTTGCCCTTAGAGGGGATTGCTTTCATGCTGGAGGGAAGTGGCTTTTGTGCGGCTTGTTTTGGAGGGGGCTACCCTACACCCACACCCGCGCACTCCACCCCTCTAAAAGCCCCCACCCACATCTAAAGGAACACAATGTATTCGTCTTATAAAAGCGCGGGCGTGGATATTCAAGCAGGCTATGAGTCTGTGGAGCGCATTAAAAAACACATCGCGCGCACAAAAATCCAAGCTTTTAACCAGATTGGAGGCTTTGGAGGGCTTTTTGCCCTAGATACCACGGGTTATCAACGCCCTATCTTGGTGAGCGGAGCCGATGGCGTGGGCACAAAACTCAAATTCGCCTTCATGCTCGATTGCCATGAGAGTATCGGGATTGATTGTGTGGCCATGTGTGTGAATGATGTCTTGTGTGTGGGGGCTAAACCCTTGTTTTTTTTAGATTACCTCGCTTTGGATAAAAACGAACCTAGCAAGGTAGAGAGCATTGTTGAGGGCATCGCGCAGGGTTGCGTGCTGGCAGGCTGTGAACTCTTGGGGGGAGAAACCGCAGAGATGCCCGGTTTTTACGCCCCAGAGGAATACGATCTAGCGGGCTTTTGCGTGGGGGTAGTGGACGAATCTAAGATTCTCCAACCCCAGAGTATACAAGCAGGCGATATGATCATAGGACTGGCCTCTAGCGGGCTGCACTCCAATGGCTTTTCTCTGGTGCGTAAAATCTTAAGCGATCGCCACATTGACCCCCTCACTTACACCCTTGAGGGGCAAAATCTCGCCCAAATGCTCTTAACTCCCACAAAAATCTATGTCAAACCCCTTCTAAAACTCTTAGAACAGATTCCTATCAAATCTATCGCTCACATTACGGGGGGGGGCTTTTTTGAAAATATCCCACGCGCCTTGCCTGAAGGGTTAGGAGCTAAAATCACGCACGCTAGTTTCCCCACTCCACCCATTTTTGACTTCTTGTGCGCCCAAGCGCATTTACCCCAAGAAGAGGCCTTTGGGGTGTTTAACATGGGCATTGGCATGGTGTGTGTAATGTGTGCAGAATACACTCAAGAAGCGATCGCGCTCTTGGAGGCAGAGGGGGAGAGCGCCTACTTGCTAGGGGTAGTCCAAGAGGGCACGGGGGTGCAATTATGTTAATTGCACACATCTTAAATACCCAGCGCTACTTTGGACGCGGAATTTTAGTGGGCACTTCCTCCTGTGGCAGTTACGCCTTTTGGGGTTATTTTTTAATGGGGCGTAGCGCGCAAAGTCAAAACCGCCTTTTCACACAGCAAGATCACAATGTCCATATCGCCTTCATAACCCCCCCCAGTGGGGACACTTCTTTAATTTTCTACCCCCCCATTCTCCACCAAGACCCCCATGTAATCATCACCAATGGGAGTCAAACCCAAGTGATCGCCCAAGCCCTCAGAGAGGGGCAGAGCTTTTATCAGGCCCTGCATACCCAAAGTTTTGAGCCCGATTCTCCCCATTTCACCCCGCGAATCAGCGCACTGATCCAGCTCAAAGATCAAAGCTTTAGCTACCAGATGAGCTTGATTAAAGCCCTCAGAGGCGCAAATACCCTTGTGTGCAGTCGCTATTTCTATGATTATGAGAGTTTGCCCGGGCGCGGACATTTTCTGCACACCTACGCCCATGACGCGACCCCCCTGCCCTCTTTTTGTGGCGAGCCCAAGCAGATCGCCATCCCCCCCAATTTGTCAGAATTTGGTGCACAAATTTGGCAGCATTTAGACCCCACCTATAAAGTCGCCCTCTGCGTGCAATCCTTGCATCTGCATACCCACCAAGTCCAAACCCTCATTTTCAACAAGGACGCCTAATGCCCTCCATTCCTCTTAAATACGGCACCAACCCCCACCAAGCCCAAGCCAGCCTCTCTGCTGAATTTATGCCCTTGCAGGTGCTCAATGGCACGCCCAGCTACATCAATTTCCTAGATGCGCTCAATGCCTACCAATTAGTTAAGGAGCTCCAAGAAGCCACCAACCGACCTTGTGCCACTTCTTTTAAGCACGCCAGCCCCACCAGCGCAGCTTGTGCCAAACCCCTAGAAGATGCGCGCCTAAGGGCCTATTTCTTGGAAAATATCCCTGATCTCAATGCCTCTCCCATCGCCACGGCCTACGCACGCGCAAGAGGGGCGGATCGTCTGAGCTCTTTTGGGGATTTTGTGGCCCTAAGCCAACCCTGCGATCTGAGCTGCGCGCGCCTGCTAGCCCAAGAGGTTTCTGATGGAATCATCGCCCCGGGTTTTGAAGCAGACGCACTCAATCTCCTCAAGCAAAAGAAAAAGGGGGGCTATATTGTGATCCAAATAGACCCTAGCTACTCCCCACCCCTCTTAGAAAAGCGCGAAGTCTTTGGAATCACGCTGCAGCAAGAACGCAACCACGCCAAAATCACTCCCGCACTCTTAGATCACATTGTAACACGCCTTCAAACTCTCCCCCCCAGTGCCAAAGAGGACCTACTACTCGCTCTCATCACCCTCAAATACACCCAATCCAACTCGATTTGTTTGGCCTATGGAGGGCAGGCCATCGGGGTGGGGGCAGGGCAACAATCGCGCATCCACTGCACTAAGATCGCCGCGGAAAAGGCTGACCTTTGGCATTTGCGCACACATCCCAAAGTCTTAAACCTGCCCTTTAAAGAGGATTTAAGTCGTCCCACAAAGGACAATCTCATTTATGCGTATTTAACCCATGGGCTAAGTGAAGCGGATTTATCATGTCTAACACATCCCATCGCGCCTTTCAGCCCCCAAGAGCGCGCGGACTATCTAGCGGGCATAGAGGGTGTGAGTTTGGGGAGTGATGCCTTCTTCCCCTTTAGCGATAGTTTGGAGCGCGCAGCTCAAAGTGGGGTGCGCTATATCGCCCAAAGTGGGGGGAGCAAGCAGGATACCAGCGTGATTGAGGCATGCGATCGTTTAGGAATGGTGATGGCCTTTACCTCATTGCGCTTATTTCACCACTAGGAGGACTTATGAAAATTGCCATCATCGGATCAGGAGGGCGCGAACACGCCATTATCAAAAAAATCTCCTCTCAGCACCAACTCTTTGCTCTGCCGGGTAATGCAGGCATGGGCGTGCCATGCCTAGATATTCCCGTGAGCGACACCCAAAGTATTTTAGCTTTCGCCAAGCGCGAAAAACTAGATTTCATCATCGTTGCCCCTGATAACCCCTTAGTGGCGGGCTTGGTGGATGTGCTTGAAGATGCGGGTTTTGCGTGTTTTGGACCTAGAAAAAGCGGGGCACAATTAGAGGGCAGTAAAATATTTGCCAAAGAATTTATGACAAGGCATCACATCCCTACCGCACCTTATCATGCCTTTGGGTGTTTTGAAGAAGCTACAGCTTTTCTAAGCACGCAGAAAACTTTTCCCCTCGTGATCAAAGCCGATGGGCTAGCCTTTGGCAAGGGGGTGCGCATTGTACACAATCTGCAAGAAGGGTTGCAATGTTTAAAAGAGATCATGCAAGAGCGCATTTTTGGGGAGAGTGGGAGTAAAGTGCTCATTGAGGAATTTTTAGAGGGCAAAGAGGCCTCTGTATTAGCCTTTTGTGATGGAATCACGCTCAAACCCATGCTCTCTGCCATGGATTATAAACGGGCTTTAGAGGGCAATCAGGGTCTTAACACCGGGGGGATGGGCTGTATCGCGCCTAATCCCTATTTTACCCCTCAAATTGCCCAGGAATGCCAAGAAAGGATTTTTGCCCCCACTCTTAGGGGTATCCAAGCAGACAACCTAGATTTTAGAGGCTGTCTTTACTTTGGATTGATGCTCACTTCTGCTGGGGTCAAGGTGGTGGAATACAATTGCCGCTTTGGCGACCCAGAAGCTCAAACTCTGCTCCCCTTACTCCAAGGCGATCTACTAGAGATCATGCAAGCCTGCGCCAAACAAGAGCTCGCCACGCAAGAGGTGCGCTTTGCCCCCGATCACGCCTGCTGTGTGGTGCTGGCCTCACAGGGCTATCCCCAAGATTTTGAGGTCGGGTATGCGTTGGGCTATCCTCAAGACTTAGACATTTGCTTTGCAGGGGTCAAGCGCACCCAAGAGGGGCTGTGCAATGCCAGCGGACGCGTGCTCTCCATCACAAGCACCGCCCCCAGCCTGCAAGAGGCGCGTGCGTTGAGCTACGCGCGCATGGCCAAGATTTCTCTTAAAAATGGCTATTATCGCCAAGATATCGGACAAGTATGATTATCTATGTGCAAAAAAAAGCGGGGTTTGACTTTGTAGCCCAGCACCTTTGCGCCCAGTTGCGCGAGGTGTTAAACCTCCCCTATTTAGAGCGCGTGGTGGTTATCAACGCTTACTTAGTAGATAATATAACCCCTGAGGACTTGGAGCGTGTGCGCACTATTGTCTTTAGCGAACCCCAAGTGGACGATCTCTTGGAGGATTTGGAGCTGGGGGATTGTAATGCGTCTTTTGCGATCCAAACCTTCAAGGGGCAATTTTGTCCCAGAAGCCATGCGGCTATGACCTGTTTACAAATGCTTAACCCCAGTACCCCCACTCCCCTAGCCGAGCACGCCACGATCTATAAACTCTATGGAAAACTCCAACCAGAAGAGCTCAAACGCGTGCGTGCTTATCTTACCAACCCCTTAGAAAACCACGAGGTGGCTCTACCCTTAAAAAGGGCGCGCACACTCACCCCTTCGCCCCCTCCCCAAGAAATCTTTGACTTAAGCGTTATCTCCAACAAGGAAGCTTTTCTTGCCAAATACCATTTAGCCCTCTCTTGTGCGGATTTAGACCTGATTGCCAAACACCTCCCCTCTGTGAACTTCTTGGAACTCAAAATCTTAGACACCTTTTGGTCCGATCACTGCCGCCACACCACCTTTCATACAGAGTTAGAGATCAACACACAAAATCCTCTAGCCCAAGAAATTTTAGCCCAATACATGACGATGCGCGAGGAACTCAACCACACCAAGCCCATTAGCTTAATGGATATCTCCACGATCATGGCTAAAACGCTTAAGGCTAAAAATCAGGCGCGCGCGTGGGTAGTGGGTGCAGAGAACAATGCCTGCACGCTGGATATTACAATCAACACCCCTCAGGGCCTAAAACCCTACTACCTCTTTTTTAAGAACGAAACCCATAACCATCCCACAGAGATCGAACCTTACGGGGGGGCCTCTACTTGTATTGGGGGAGCGATTCGCGACCCCCTCTCTGCGCGCGGGGTTGTCTATGCGGGGATTCGCATTTCTGGGTGCGCCAACCCGCTTGAACCCATCGCCCAAACTAGAGCGGGCAAACTCCCCCAAAGAAAAATTGCGCTAGGGGCCTCTGAGGGATTTAGTGCCTATGGGAATCAAATCGGGGTGGCTACTGGGCTGGTGCATGAGGTCTATCACCCCGGCTACAAGGCCAAGCATTTAGAATTAGGTGCGGTGGTGGGCTGTGCGCCCCAAGATCATGTGCGCTCTTTAGAGCCTAAGAGTGGGGATGTAGTGGTCTTAGTGGGTGGGCGCACGGGGCGTGATGGCTTGGGGGGGGCTAGTGGGTCTTCACAAGCCCACCACACCCAGTCCTTAGAGCTTTGCGGCGCGCAAGTGCAAAAGGGAGATGCCCTTCAGGAGCGCAAACTTCAGCGACTTATGCGCAATCCCAAATTTTGCCAGCTCATCAAGCGTTGCAATGATTTTGGAGCGGGGGGGGTGAGTGTAGCCATCCCTGAGCTAGCCCCTAGTGGGGTGCGTATCAATTTGGATGCCATGCCCACTAAATACGAGAATTTAAGCCCCTTTGATTTGGCTTTGAGTGAATCTCAAGAGCGTATGGCTATGCTGATTGAGGCTAAGGACTTGGAGGCATTTCAAGCCTATTGTGAGAGTGAGGGGGTATTGAGTGCGCCCATCGCGCAAATCACCACAAGCCAAGCTTTAGAAATGTATTTTCAAGAGGAGCTTGTGGCGCGTATTCCTATGGCTTTACTCCACAGCCACGGCGCATCCCGCTTTGCGCGCGCCCAGATTCCAACTTTTCCAAAGCCCCCCAAGCGCGCTTACAATTTTTTAAAAGATTTTAAGCACTTAGCTACTGATTTAAATCAGAGCACTCCACGGGGTTTGATAGAGCAATTTGACTCCACCATTGGGGGCAATAGCATTTTCATGCCCTTAGGAGGGATTTACCAAGCCACTCCCATCCAAGTGATGGCGCATAAAATCCCCTTTGAAGACACCTCTACTTGTTCTCTAGTGGCTTTTGGATTTGACCCTTACACATGTGATCAAGACCCCATTAAAGGGGGGTACTTGGCCGTGATTGAGAGTGTATGTAAACTAGTGGCATGCGGGGCACAATGCCATGACATTTATTTGAGTTTCCAAGAGTATTTTGAGTCTTTGGGCGCAGACGCGCATAAATGGGGCAAACCCGTTGGGGTGTTACTAGGCGCGCTCTTAGCCCAACAACGCCTTAATATTGCCTGCATTGGGGGCAAGGATTCGATGAGCGGGAGTTTTGAGGATTTGAGTGTGCCCCCCACCTTTGTGAGTTTTGCCTTTTGTGCCCAAGAGAGCACCCATTTAATTAGCCCAGAGTTCAAAGCCCCCGGGCATTTTATCTATCTCCTTCAAGCTCCTTTAGACACGCATGATCTACCAACACAGCTAGACACATTGTTTGAAAGCTTGCATGTGCATATTACTCAAAAGCGCGTGATCTCTGCCTATGCGCTGGGGGCTAAAGGGGTGGCCCAAGCGTTGATCCACATGAGTTTAGGTAATCGCATCGGGGTAGAATTAGAGGAGAATTTGCATTTAGACACCCTCTTTGCACCCGGTTATGGGGGCTTTGTGCTAGAGAGTGTGCAGGAGTTAGAGCAGGGACTTAAATTAGGACACACCAGTGCGCAAGAGCATATTAGACTGGGCAAAGATACTATCTCTATTGGTGATCTGCAAAGAGAACCCTTAGATTCCCTCTACCCCACGCGTGCTTCAGGTCCTGCACCCTGCACCCTGCCCCAAACCATGCGTCCCCTAAACCCTCCTCCTGCGCGCGTTAAAATCGCCAAGCCCCGCGTGCTCATCCCCATTTTTCCGGGCACGAATTGTGAATACGACACGCAAAGGGCTTTTGAGAGGGCGGGGGCGTTGGTGCAGATGTTAGTCATCAACGATCTCACTCCTCGCCATAGCGCACAAGCTATTATACAGATGCAAAAAGCCCTACAAAATACCCAGATTTTGTTCTTACCCGGAGGATTCTCCGGGGCTGATGAGCCCGATGGAGCGGCTAAGTTGATCAAAGCCTTTTTCTCCAATATGAAGTTACAAGAGGTACTGAATGCATTTTTAGAAAATCGAGATGGACTCATTGGAGGGATTTGCAATGGGTTTCAAGCTTTGCTCAAATTGGGTTTGCTCCCCTTTGGGCGCATCACTCCCTCCAAACCCCACCACCCCACCCTTTTGCCTAACGCCATTTTACGCCACCAAAGTAAAATTGTGCATGTGCGTGTGATCTCCAATGCCTCGCCCTGGCTGAGTGCCACGCAAAAAGGGGCGATCTATGCTGTGCCCATTTCGCATGGCGAAGGGCGTTTTTTTGCCCCACAACAAACTCTCATAGAACTTGCCCAGCGCGATCAAATCGCCACGCAATATGTCAATTTAGAGGGACAAGTGAGTTTAGACACAACCTTTAACCCCAATGGTTCGCTCTGCGGCATTGAGGGGATCACTTCGCCCTGCGGGCGCATCTTTGGCAAAATGGGGCATAGCGAACGAGTGGGTGCACAGCTGTATAAAAATGTAAAAGGGGACTTTTCTATGCCTATTTTTGAAGGAGCTGTAAAGTATTTTAGTGAGTAAGGGAGTGGTGCGGAAGAGAGGAATCGAACCTCCACGCCTCGCGGCGTCAGATCCTAAGTCTGGTGCGTCTACCAATTTCGCCACTTCCGCTCAAAAACCCCTATTATACCCCCATAAGTTTAAACACCCCTGAAACTAGAGTAGCAACGCCCCGAGCGTGCCAAAGACAATCAGGGGAATATTGTAAACTAAAAAGGTAGGTAAGCAAGTATCATAGATATGGCTGTGTTGTCCATCCGCGTTGAGCCCCGTGGTGGGCCCGATGGTGCTATCTGAAGCGGGCGAGCCTGCATCGCCTAGTGCGGCTGCAATACCCACTAGGAGGATAGTCGCAGAAGTGCTAAAACCCAAAGCCACACACAAGGGGCAGTAAAAAGCAGCGATGATGGGCACGGTGCCAAAGGAAGTGCCAATCCCAATGGTGATAAAAAGCCCAATGCCTAGCATGAGCAATGCACCTTCTAGCTTATTAGAAACAAGACTACTGGTTGTTTGCACTAAATCTGCAATGGCATGGGTTTTTTGCAACACCTCTCCAAAACCTGCGGCCACGAGCATGACAAAGGCCACAAACCCCATCATTTTCACCCCCTCATCAATCACCTTGTCCATTTCTTTCCATTTAACCACGCGCCCAGCCAGCATGACCATTAGACCAATGAAAGCCCCTAGAGGCAGGGACCCCGTGCTCAACTGCACCACAAAGGCGAGCACAATCCCCAACAAAGTTAAATAGTCACGCCAACTCAACTGGAGAGCTTGTTCGCTTTGAAGTTCCAGACTATCCTTGTAAATGCGAGGTTTTCGATAGAGAAATAACACTGCCACGACTAGACCCGTTAGCATAGCCAAACCAGCAATGGACATCACTCCTACGACCTGGGAGAGAGTGGTCGAGATGCCATTAGCATTGAGATTTTCCACGATGAGGTTGAGAAAAATAAGCCCAAATCCTGCAGGAATGGTCATATAAGGTGTTTGTAACCCGAAAGTTAGGGCACATGCCAGGGCGCGTCTGTCTAGCTGTAAGCGATTCATCAAATGTAAAAGCGGGGGAATCAAAATGGGAATAAAGGCAATGTGTACGGGGATGAGATTTTGGGAAAAGCAGGCGATGAAAGCGACCAGAAAACACACAATAGTGGCTTTTTTATCCATGATTCCAACTAGTTTGTGTAATACGACCTTGATGAGATTTCCGCTCGAAATCATGACGGCCAGCGCGCCCAAGAGGATATAACTCAAGGCCGTTTCCAAATTGCCATGCATGCCTTCAATCATAACTTGGGTTGTCTTCACTATCCCCAATCCTCCCATCACTCCAGCCACCAAGCTGGCCGCAATGATGGCGAGCAAAATGTTCAAGCGCGCCAAACTCAAAGCCACCATCACCACCACAGAAACTACAGCTGGGTTACTCCACAACATCACTCCACCACCCGTTTTAAAAGTGCTCCATAGGCTTCAATACGGCGATCCCTGAAAAAGGGCCACATCAAACGCGTTGCTCTACTTTCCTCCAAATCAAGGCATGCGTAAACAATTTCTTCCTCCTCTCCGCCCAGAGCTAACTCCTTGCCAAAGGCTCCGTAAATAAAACTTGAGCCGAAGAATTGAAGACCTTGTGTGTGCCCCGAGGGGTCCAACTCCAGTCCTACACGATTAGAGGTGATCACAGGGATCACATTGGCAATGCTGTGCCCACGCTGGACACCGCGCCACGCCTCTCTTTGCAAAGCCTTGTCCTGCGCACTCTCGCTTGAATCGTTAAACCACCCAATCGCACTGGGATAAATGAGCATATCGGCCCGTTTGAGCGCCATGATCCGCGCGGCTTCAGGGTACCATTGATCCCAACATACCAACACCCCCAAATTTCCTACACTCGTTTGGATGGGAGCAAAGTCATCTCCGGGCGTGAAGTAGAATTTCTCATAAAAACGCGGATCATCGGGAATATGCATTTTGCGTTGAATCCCTGCAATGTCTCCATTTTTTTCAAACACAACGGCTGTGTTGGAAAACACCCCCTCCATGCGCTTTTCAAATAATGAGCCCACGATCACAACACGGTGTTTTTGAGCCAGTTGGCTTAAAAACTGGATATCCTCTGGATAGTGCTGTGCTAGAGCAAAATAGCTGGGATCTTCGTGTTGGCAAAAATACGCATAGGGATGCAATTCAGGCAAAACCACTAGGTCCAAAGACGGGTGCAATTGTTTGGAGCACTCCAGCATGCGTGCTGTATGCTCTAAAGTACTTAGACGATCCCCCTGATAGGCGTGCTGTAAGATAGCGACATGAATGCAAGGTGCCTGCAAGACTTATCCTCTCTGAATGGCGCGTCCACGCGCTGCAAAGTGAATTTAGAAGAGCTCCACTAGAAAGACATAGGTTACCAAGATACCGATTTATTGCTTCCCAGTTTAGAGATGGGAAATTCACGACTCCACACCTCCAGCCCGTTTTTAATACTCGTTAAAGATAGAATAAAGACATAATCAATGCGTTGTTTGCTGGAACTCACCCGTGCATTTCTTTGGATCACCTTACCGCTCAAGGAGAGGTCTGGAGCTTGGAGCGAGCCCTTTTCTTGCGTTGTCTCTTGATTGAATTCCTCATCATTGCGCAATTGACGCGCTTTTTTGATCATCGCATCCTCGCTGCCTCCACTCCCCGCGATCGCTTTAGTCACATAAAACTTACTGGGCACATGTTCCCTGAGAGTTTGGAGCACGAGCTGGGTGAGCTGTTGAGTATCAAAATGTTGCATGGTATCGTTCAGCACATCGGATACCGCGATGACATAGTGAGGTTTGCTAAGACCTTGCACATCAGGGCTGGCCAGCATGGAAGCTACAGCTGTTTTAGCCGCATCTTCAATATCTTGGTAATCTAGGCCCGCTGTGGCGTACTTCTTAGACTCCTGATCCTGCTTAGAGATATAGCTCACATTCCCGCCACAACCTGCTAGTACCAGGCCCGCGGCCACACACGACGCCCAAAGACATTTATTGAAACTTCCCTTCCGCGCCCCTGTAATCATATCAATCCTTTTTTATATTTTTTTGTGTTGCTTGTGTTGGTTTTTTGTTCTCAGGGACAGCCTTATCCTGCAGGGAAGTCTGGGGTGCGGGTTTCTCTTCCGTGATCTGAGCCTGCTTGCTCATCTGGACATCCATGTCTACCAAGACGAATACTTTATCAGGCGCGACCCATTTTGTCCGTAATTCCGTGCCCTGAAGTTCTACATGCACCCTCTTTGCGCCACTTTCCTGTTTGTGGGTCTGCAATACAAAATCTGCGAGTTTATCACGCGCCTTGGTGCCTGCTAGACTCGTGGCACTTTCGATATCATCATCCAAAATGTCCGCTACCCCACAAGCAACAACCTTATCCTGCTGGATATTGGCTGGCTTGGCGCACTGGTTTACCCAGCCGGGCGCACCCCCACAACCCCATAGTAAAACGCCCAG
Source organism: Helicobacter salomonis (assembly GCF_900197775.1). Lineage (NCBI taxonomy): Bacteria > Pseudomonadati > Campylobacterota > Epsilonproteobacteria > Campylobacterales > Helicobacteraceae > Helicobacter > Helicobacter salomonis. Next base: position 3,813 of record NZ_FZMA01000028.1, on the reverse strand, counting down.
AACCCCCCAGGCCCCTACTTTGTACATCTATTCTTGCAAACCTAGCTCAGACTTAACTTTAGCGATGATGCCCTTATCCAGTCCGACTAAAACCCACACGCGATCCTTGCCCACCCATCTTGCAAACTGCTTGGTCGCTGTGAGCACGCGATCGACCTTTTCACTGATTTGTCGGCTGCTATTTTTATCTAAGGATTTTCCAGTTCGACTGACTTGTTCTTGCACATCTTTCATGAGCTCAGATTTGAGATTGGTCGCTAGACTCGTGCGTGCCTTAGTTGCCGCTAAATCAGTAGCATAGTCCACATCCCCATCCACAATATCCTCCTCGCCCCGTCCTAAGAAAACAGCAGAATATTTCACCTTGTCTTCTTTGATATTGTTGAGATCGCCAGCAACCCAATCAGGGGCACTCTTGGTCTGCTTGTAGTACTCCTTATTCTCCTTGCTCACCCCAGACTTAGGCTCGCCGCATCCGACAATTCCCAAAGCCACGACCAAACTACCTGCCACCAAGACCCACTTAAACTTACCTACCATCGCTTACTCCTTATTTTTTGTAGAATCTAAATTTACACGCACAAAGTCACAGAGAGCTAAACCCTGAAAGGATTTTCCACGACTTTTTTACGATCCACCACATAGGGAATCAAAGCCATGTGGCGCGCGCGCTTGATGGCCACCTCTACACGCTCCTGCCACTTTTTGCTATTACCCGTCAAACGCCTAGGCATGATTTTGTAGCGTTCGGAGAGAGAATAACGCAGAAGCTCTAAATCCTTGTAGTCGATGAACTCGATCTTTGCCTCAGTGTATTTGCAATAGCGCTTAGAATAGCGTTTCTTTTCCATCATCATCCTTTCTTAAAATGGCATTTCATCATTGATATCGATCTCTGGCACACTCTGGGGCTCTTTTCTAGGTGCAGGGTTGCTCAGACTCTTTGCCTGATAGGGAGCAGCTTGATCCCATCCTCCCCCGCTTTGAGCATCGCGTTTGGAATCCAACATCACCAAATTCTCGGCCACAACGCTGTGTTTACTCTTCTTGTTGCCATGCTGATCATTCCAAGTTTCTAAACGCAAGCGCCCCTCAATCAGGACTTTAGAACCCTTGTGTAAGTATTGGCTAGCGATTTCAGCCGTGCGCCCCCACAGATCGATGTCTACAAAACAAGTCTCCTCCCCCTTGGTTCCGTCCTGTCGTTTGAAGACATGGTTAGTGGCAATCCCCACCTTACCCACCGCGCTTCCACTGGGCATATGGCGCAATTCGACATCGCGTGTCAGATGCCCTACCAATGTGACTCTATTGTACATCGCTCTCTCTAGGGGGTGTGGGAGGTGTGCTAGAGGGCTGTGCGTCTTGGTGTTCTTTGAGGCGTGGGCGTTTGATTTCTGAGCCGGGTTTTTTCAAGGCCCGATCTACCAAAGTCTGCCAAGCTTTCTGCTCTTTCTTATTCTCATACCTCAAGATGATGAAGCGCAAAACATCCTCATTGATACGATACAATCTTTCCAGTTCCAAGACCACCTCTGGGCGCGCCTTAAAGTAGATGACAAAGTAATAGCCACGCCTTTGCTTTTTGATCTCGTAAGCTAGCTGCCTACTTCCCATGTCAAGAGTTGCCTCTATAACTCCCTCATGCTTTGAGATCACCTCTTGGTAGAAAGCAAGCTTACTTTTAATCTCTTCTTCTACCATCGTAGGTTTGAGGATGAACATCGTCTCGTAATGTTTCAAGAAATCTCCTTCTGGATTGCGCCCTCCTGCGTATGCAAGAGAGCAAGGTTCAGGCCGAGCATTCTAACCAATGTAATCTTGCACTTTAATTAAGAAATGCCAACCTGCCTGCGCGTTGCCCTGCATGCACTGCACATGCCATTCTCTGAGAAGCTCAAAAATAGGGCGCGTCGCTTTGAGCTGTCCAACGCGCTTGCTCAATTGCGATGCCAGTGCTGGGGGTGGGTTAAAACCCAAAATCTCCTTGGGTCGAATGCTTCCATGGATTTTCAAATAACTGGCAAAAAGAAATAGTTGGTAAAAATAACGCGCCAACGCACGTACCAGCTCCACCTCATCGACACCCTCTGCTTGCAGACGCGTAAAGATCGCAAAACGCCCCACTCCTCCCTCAAATAGCGAGTCTAATAATTGCTCTGTGCCAACAGCACCCATTCCATAGACCTCTTGTTGAACCTCCTGCACATGTATAGGGCGACCAGATAGGGCAAGTTTTTGGAGTTCCTGATTAATAATACCTAAGTCGTTATTGTGCAGCTCAAGCAATAAATACAAGGCCTGCATGTCAATTGGCAACCTCAGCGCGCGCGCTCTCTCCTGTAACAGTGTGATCAATTCAGAAGTGCTGGGAGTAAAAAAACGCACCTCCGCAATCTGCCCCTTGAGTTTGGGATGCACGAGTTGAGCCCCAAATTGCTTGCAGTGTTGGGGGTATTCTCCCTTATTCTTGGCGGGATAAAATCCGATGATAAGCGCATTTCTAGGATGTGCTATGATGGCTTCCACCAAAGCGTGACACTCTTTGGCATTCAATTTCTTATCCAACTTCAAGCACACCACAACCCCCTCCCCAAAGAGGGAATCCTGACTCAGAGCCTCTAAAACACTTTTGAGATCATAATCCCCAAAGTAAAAGCGTTGTTGCTGGGCATGTGCATAACGATCTAAAATCTTTTGGACATAGTGTTCAATGTAGAAAACATATTCGCCATAGAGCAGTGCAACCCTAGGAGTTGTGTGCTCCAAGTACTTGACAAATTCGCCATGGTACATCAAGTGAACGAAACCTGTTGCATACTATGGAAAATCTCAAGGTAGGGCACGCGCCCCGCGCAAAAGTGACCAAAACTCAGGGCTGCTTGCGCGATCAGCATCGCCCTCCCATCCAAGGTATGCACGCCCAAATCCTGCGCCATTTGCAAAAAGGGGGTTTCAACGCTGTAGATGAGATCGTAGGCGATCCTGGTCTGATTAAGTAAAGCATGGAGTAGTGCGCTCTCTAGGGGCAAACTTATCCCATCCATCCCAGCGCTGGTGGTGTTGACGACTAAATCGTAGGGTTCTGGTTTTAATTCTGCACTAAGAAAGCACGCCAACCCCTGCGCTTGAAACGCCTCTAATCTCTGCGCACTGCGATTGACAACACGCACGCACGCCCCATGCGCGCGCAAGCTGTGCACCACTGCACGCGCACTCCCCCCCGCCCCTATCACCAATGCATTTTTAATAGGAACTGGCAACAGGACAAGGGGCGCATAAAACCCCTCTATGTCTGTATTATAGCCCACCAAATCCTCCCCCTCTAACACCCAAGTGTTGACAGCCTTGATCTTCTTGGCTTGGCCACGAGTCACATCGCTCAAGTCATAAGCGATCTCTTTAAAAGGCGCAGTGATATTGGCCCCGCTTAAACCCAATTTGATAAACTCTGCTTTGAGCTGCGCGCCCTCTTGCAGGCAAATCGTGCGATACTCTCCCCTAAAACCTAGCGCATGCGCGAAATCTATAAAAGCCTTGTTGTGCAAGGCGGGTGATTTGGAGTGGGCAATAGGATTGCCAAAGACCCCAAACTCTCTACTCCTCACGCGTGGTACTCATCAATTTCAAATACACCCAACCCTTTTTGACACGCCCCCAACCATTTTTGATCTCTAGCACATGCACTTCTCTACCACGCAAGAGTCTTTCTGTTACTCTAGCTTTAATGCTAGGCAAAGCGCGCACATTGAGTACATCTACTGCAACATAGTAGGTCGTGGCGGGGGCTTTCGCAGGCGAGGGGGCAGGGGG
>NZ_FZMA01000018.1:0-10270 GCF_900197775.1 Helicobacter salomonis | reverse complement strand
CTTCCAAACAACCCCGCCCCTCCGCTCCAAACCCCCACAGCCAGCGCATGTGCCCTCAGTGCAACCACAGGAACCTCAGGTGTTTCAGACACGCAAGAGGATTACATTCTCTCTCCCATGGTGGGCACCTTTTATCGCGCCCCCGCCCCCGGAGCCAATCCCTATGTCAACCCCGGTGATACAATCAGAAAGGGGCAAACTATTGGGATTGTCGAAGCAATGAAAATCATGAATGAAATCGAAGCCGAATGCGATTGTAAAATACTCTCTGTAGAGGTAGAGGACGCCACCGCCGTAGAATACGGCACCCAGCTTGTCAAAATCCAAAAACTCTAAGGGACCCCATGCCAGAGAAAAAGAACCTACAGCGCATTCTCATCGCTAACCGCGGGGAAATCGCCCTACGCGCGATTCAAACCATTGAGCTCATGGGTAAGCAATCCATCGCCATTTATTCCATTGCCGATAAAGATGTCCACTATCTCAACACAGCCAGTGCCAAGGTCTGTATCGGGGGAGAAAAGTCTGCCCAGAGTTACTTAAACATCCCTGCCATCATCAGCGCAGCCGAGCTTTTTGAAGCCGATGCCATTTTTCCAGGCTATGGCTTTTTGAGCGAGAATCAAAACTTTGTAGAAATCTGCAGCCACCATGGAATCGAGTTCATCGGCCCTAGCGCACAGGTCATGGCTTGCATGAGCGATAAATCCAAAGCCAAAGCCTTGATGAAAGAGGCGGGCGTGCCCGTGATTGAGGGGAGCGAGGGAGTTTTGCGCGGGTATGAAGAGGCTCTAAGTGTGGCTGAGCGCATTGGTTTTCCCATCATCATCAAGGCGGCCAATGGCGGGGGAGGGCGGGGTATGCGTGTGGTGCAAGACCCCGCCTTGCTCAAAAATCTCTACCTAGCTGCAGAAACAGAGGCCTTGAGTGCCTTTGGAGACGGAAGCGTATATATCGAGAAATTTATCCAAAACCCCAAACATATAGAGGTGCAAATTTTTGCAGATAAACATGGCAATGTGGTGCATGTGGGCGAGCGGGATTGTTCCACCCAACGCCGCCAACAAAAACTCATCGAAGAGACCCCCGCCATCGTGTTGAGCGAGGAAGTGCGCGCGCGTCTCTTAGAAACAGCGATCAAAGCGGCCAAATACATTGGCTATGTAGGGGCGGGCACTTTTGAGTTTCTGCTCGACTCCAATGGGGAAGATTTTTACTTCATGGAAATGAACACACGCCTCCAAGTGGAACACACGGTGAGTGAAATGGTGAGCGGGTGGAATTTCATCGAGTGGATGATTCAGATCGCACAGGGGCAAGCCCTCCCCCCTCAAGAGCACATCCACACCCAAGGGCATGCCATCGAGTGCCGTATCACCGCTGAAGACCCCAAAAACTTCTACCCCAGTGCTGGGCTCATCACCTCTTGGATTGCCCCGGGGGGTCTGGGCGTGCGTTTAGACACCCACGCTTATGCTGGTTATCGCGTCCCCCCCTTCTACGACTCGATGATTGGCAAGCTCATCGTGCACGCCCCCACGCGCGATCAAGCGATTGTAAAGATGAAACGTGCACTCAGGGAGTTTAAAGTCGAGGGAATCAAAACCACCATTCCCTTCCACCTAGAAATGTTAGACAACCCCGATTTCCGCCACAACCGCATCCATACCAAGTACTTAGAACAGCACAGCGAGTGAAGCGCCTAATTACGCTGACGCATTTGATAAGCCAGCGCACGCTGGTTTTGTGTGTCTAAGTGATAGCGTTTGTCATAGGCATTCTGCACGGCAATCTTTAAAATATCGCGCTGATTAGCATAGAGGGGCTCATCCCATATATCCAGCACCAGCCCATAGAGTTGGATATTGCCCACCAAGAGCTCAAAGACTCGGGCGCGGTCTTTGAGATATAAATCTTCGTCTAAGCCATAATGAGTCACATGCAAGAGCACGCGTGCAAAAACCTTAGAGGCGAGTCTGGAGGGGAGTTTTTGGGATAAATAGGTTTTAAGTTTCTCTAGCTGGGAGTCTAGATCGTTTTGATTGGAGAAGATCAGCACCCCAAAGATCAACACTTGGGCATTGAGTTTCTTGCCTAAATGGCGGGTTTGCCACTGGATGAGCCATTTTCTGATCTTGGAGAGTTGGTAGAACGCTGGCATGCATATTCCTCAAATTTTGGGAGAGTATAACACACCCCACCCCTCCAATCCCCTCCAAATCTTCAACCCAGCCTAGAAGTTATAGACATAGTTGAAGAAGACGGAGACATTTCTTTTGTAAGCAACGGTGTCTCTTAGCCCATTCAAATCACTTTTGAAGTAGTAGTTCACCGCCAAAGGAATGCGCAGCCCGATCTCAAAACCATTGTGCTTGTTGATATTAGTTCTAAAGCCAATATTGAGGGGCACTTGGAAGTAGCTGGTATTCATCTGCACACTACCTCCCTGAGATTTGATGTAATTCATTTGGCTGATGTAGCTACTCGCACCCTTGACAAGCCATGAACTACCTGCTAGCATAAAGCCTGCAAAGATACCACTGGTATACTTCGCATCCTTACTTTCATAGAAGTTGTAGAGTGCATCGATCCCAGCCCCATAGACAAAGTTATCTAACTCATCTGTGCTACCATCCATGAAGGTTCCGTGTTGGTAACTGAAGCTAGCATAGTAACGCAAACCAAAGCGTTTCTTTTTACCAAAGAATTGCTTATACCCAAACTGTGCATTCACCCCATACATGTTGCCATTGGAGTTGCTGGTGCGCATAGGGGACAGATGAGCTCCATTGTAAGTCGTGACAATATTGCGCTGTGCGAGTTGCTGCGCCATTTTCAACTGTGCTGCTTTGGCATAGGTCAAGGCTGTTTGCACTTTGCCCAGCAAGTTTGTGACGGCTTGAACTTGTTGGGGGGTCAAACTCCCCTGAGTAACAGGTAATCGATCCTTTGGCATCATCAATACAATTGCCTTCAAAGGCCCTAGGCCTTCCACGCTCGCACCGTTGACACCGGGTTGCCCCTGGTTAGCAGCTAGCTCACTGGCTAAAACCTGCTGGAGGTCTTGCAACTGAGTGATCACCCCAAGCAGATTGCGCATTGCGCTGTCATAGTTGATCGTGGGGCTAGCAATCTGCGTGTAAACCGCCCTGAGTGCCCCAAAGGCGTTTTGGGCTTGAGTGTCCGTGGTGGTAGAGCCAGCCACCGCTTCGGTCATGCCTGTTAAGAGCTGGACCACCGTTGAACTCTGCTTAGAAAGGAATGTCGCCTGATCGTTGATCACCGTGGTAACATTTTGCAAATAGGTTTGGGCGGTGTCGCTAGTAGCCCCACCAGTGCTAGAGAGCAAGCTCAGCGCACTAGTAGCCGCATTATTGGCCGTAAGCATACTAAGCAGCATTTTGGCCTCAGCCCCCGCGACAGTATCGGGATTAATGGTGGGCAGGCTGTCATTAGCCGCTTTCATCGCACTCAAGAGCCTATTGATTGTGTTGATACTAGCTGTGCTAAGTTGCCCCTTGCTCACGCTCACCCCATCGCCATTGGAGGGGTTGAGCACGCCTTTGAGATTGTGCATACTCGCAGCATTAGCAATGGCAGTTTGGAGCACATCGGCGATGCTGGTTTTGCTATTGAGCAAGCCACTCAAACCAGACTTACCACTCTGCCCTGTGGCCGCATTCGTGTAGGTCTGAGACTGGGTGAGCATATTGGCTAGAGTGGTGTTAAGCAAGTTTGTCTGCATGTCGGTGCTGTTTTTAAATTCATCGCTAGCCAGCACTTGGGTAGCAGCAGCAGCAAGCTGGGCGGGAGAAGCCACGCTTATGACATAGGCCACACTATCTATGCTTGGATCAGCGAAACTGCCATTAGAAATTAGGCCCATATCGGATGCCAAATAGAAAGCCATGAGCCCGGCCAAAGAGCTAGCACTGGCAGCAGCAGTAGGGACAGAATTCGTATCAGGGCTAATCGCACTGAGACTATTATCCAACGCGTATTGCGCCAATGCCTGAGTGGTGGTGGCTAGCGCGCCTGAATCGCTTCCTCCGCTGGCGGCTGTTTCATTAAAGAGCGTGTTGGCGTTTTGCACAATGCTAGCGATGGCATCATAAACGGCCGTAGTGCCTACCGCACCCGTAGCAGCAGTTCCCAATGTCCCACCGGTCTTAACCGCTCTGAGTGCGTTGTCGTAGTTGGTAACCCAACCCAGAGCATTGCTGAGCATCGTTTGCACATTAGCACCAAAATTAGGGCTGTTGAAGTTAGCCACCGCCGCCCGAACAGAAGGCTTAAACTTAGCATTGAGAGCTTGCAATGTGCCAGCAGAACCTACAAATGCATTGAGATTCTTGAGAAATTGCGTGGCTATAGCTGCAGAATTAAGCACCGCAGTGTTGCCACTTCCTCCAGTGAGAGCAGAGCCATTCCAACTCTGCACAGCTCCTCCTATAAAGTCTTTGACTGCAGTTTGCAAAGCAATGATGTTAGCGTCACCGGTACCAGCATTGAAAGTACCAGGATCAGCCAAAAATGCCTTGAGAGTAGGGTTGGCTTCAATGTTTTTCACAATGCCATTCACCACAGCGACAGACACTGGATTGATTGTTGTCAGAGTATTTGCATTAGGGGCAACACCAGCGCCAGCACCATTAGTGCCAGTTGTAGTAACAGTGGTGCCATTGATACCGGTAACAGTATTGGGGATGGGGCCAGTCAGGTCGAAGGCGGTAAGGCCAGCACCAGCACCTTGCTTAAACAGCGTTACCATTTGCCCAGATGTGCCTTGGATGGTAGTGGCTGAACCAGCACCACTCCCCATCACCGTGTTTACCCCATTAATCAGCGTCTGATTTCCCACAACCCCATTGGTTTGCCCATCAACGGGGGTGAGCATTGAAGAAATCTTTACAATACTCTGGGCCACACCAAGGAAAGTGATGTCGTCGTTATCAGTAGCCCCAATCGGTGCAGAACTGTTGAACCCATTCCCAGTAGACCCAGTCCCCGTGGTAGTCAAATTGCCTAAACTTAAGTTAGCAGCGATATTGAGATTTGAGGCATTGGTAGTTGTCAAATAATCCACAGCCGTATTGATCGCCTTATAAGCTCCCAGCGTGCCGTTGATATTGCTACTCAAGTTTGTAGTAACCACCTTGTTATCGCTCACTCCCGCTGGGCTAAAATAGCCCGCCAAATTGTAGATCGAGTTGGCGATGTTATTGAGATCGATGGCTGCCTGAGTACCCGCTCCAGAGGCAGGCGCGCTTAAGATCGAATTGCTGGTGTTCAGATTGCTAAAATAAGCGTTCCAAGCTTGGGCGTTAGCGATGTCATTGCCCATGGTAGTAGCTAGATTAGTGAAAGTAGTGGTATTGAGATCTAGCGTGGTAGATGCTCCGGGGTTCAAGGTGCCAGAAATGGCTAGATTGAAAAGCCCTGGACTACTAACCGTGCTCACTAACGCTCTGGCGGCTGCCTGGTAACCATTGCTTTTGAGAACCTGGTTTTCTTGCATAACGAGCGCGTAAGGGTTGTTAGCGATGGCGGCATTCACTTTAGCTTGCAGGCCCTGCAAGTATTCGTAGCGGTTTAAGAGGTTTTGCAAATTGTTGATCGCGCTTGTGCCTACAGAATTGCCTGTGAGGGTCTCATAATCGCTATTGCCCTGGAGGTATTTGATCACACTCGCGGCAATGCTAGCCCCCTTGCCATCGGTCAAGTTGTTGAGCAAGGTAACATTGTGGTTGTAGGAGTTGATCGCATTGATCACGGTGGTTACATTATTAACAGCTGTGCCGACATTATTGGGAATGGCTCTAGTTGGAGTGCTGGGCTTAGCAAACCTTGCCAAATCGGCTGGATTAATCTGCTTCAAGAGATTGCCCAGAGCTGTCGCTGCAGCAATCGCGTTGTTTAGATTAGCTGCGCTGTTGATCGCACCACCGGTTACACCCACTGCCAAGACCTTGCTACCAACGGGTAGACCACCCACCTGTGTAACTAGGGCAGTATTGGCTGTGATGAGCGCATTGGCATCTGTAATCACCTGGGCGATCCCACTAGCTGTGTTCAAATCTTGCTTACTAGATAGCAAATTATTCAAACTGGCTACAGAGTTAGTGCCCCCGCTCTTTAGCCCCATTACCGCTTCATAAGCCGCCCAAACATAGGGGGCATTGGTAGAAGCGGAACTAATGAGAGGGGTTAGTGCTGTGGTAGCGTTAGCTAGGGCCGTGGCTGCATCGATTGTGCCACTGGCGAGTTGCTGCCCGATGGGGAGTAAGGCATTCACTACAGAGGTTAAGGTGGTGCCGGCATTGTAGTTGCTCGTAAGTGCCGTATAAGCGGTTACATTAGGACCACCTCCGTAAGTACTGGTTGATGTGGCGATATTCCCGGCAAAGCCAACATTGCTCCCAGTCTGTGCCCCAAACGCCCCGATGTAGCCAGCACTGATCGCATTGGAGGTTAAGACACCTCCAGAGAGCAGACTATTGATCGTGTTGAGATTGGCTAGATTGTAGAGCTCGTTATTACTCGCAGTCGTAAGGTCACCCAATGTGGTGGAGTTTGCATTGGCACCCACACCTCCGCCTCCACCCAGCCCAAAGGTATTGGGGCTTACCGTTACCGTAGAGTTGTTCATATTGCTGGTGGTTTGCATGTTCCCATCGTTAAAAAAACGATTCCCATTAGTGCCACTATAGAGTGTGCCCACGGCTTTGTTCAACTCGGCTACAAGCCCTTGCACGGTGGAAATATTAAAGCTGGAACTACCAGCCCCCGTGCCATTGACAAGCAAGGGTAAAGCCCCCTGAAGCTGGGTTGTCAGGGTGTTTACCGCCGCATTGGCAAAGCCTAAGTTTTGCACTGAGCTAATGGAGCTACCCAGCAAGCTGGATAGGCCAATATCCAAGCCCGCTTTACCGTTGGTGGTAGTCCCCATGTTTTCGTAGCTAGCGATCTGAGCTTTGAGGGCTTGGATTTGGCTACTCAAATCAGTAACACTCAAGCTCCCATCTAAGAAGTTCTGGCGCGCGCTCACCCCAGTGGCCATCCCAATTTCTCTAGCAAGAGTGGGGAGGTCTTTTACATAGCCCACAATGGTGTTTTGAGTAGCAGCCGCGGTAGCCATACTCTCAAGCTGGCCCAAATTTAGCCCCTGTGCGACCTTCTCTAGGGCTTTTGTGGTATTTGTCATGGTTGTGATGAGAGTCCCGATGCCAGCAGTGTTGGCGGCTACATTAAAACCAACGCTACCACTGGCTGCACTAGTTAAAGCGGTGACTAGTTTGCCAAGAGGGGTGGCTCCAAAGGTAAGGCTAGTTGTCTCTGTGCTGGCATTGGCAGCACCCACGAGTGCCGTCAAGCCCTCAATCACTTTATTTCGCAAATTAACTTCGTAGTTGGTACTCGTAGGTAAGGCAGTAACTTGAGCAGCAGCATCGGGAGCCACCGCCCCCGTCCCAGTACCTAAGACTTCTGAGAGTGCAGCGTTAAGATCAAAGTCTGGCTTTATGGCAGTGCCTGCGCTTTGGATGTTTGCAAGCGCGGTTTGGATACCTGCTATACCTTGGATAGCTCCAAGAGTCGCCTGTAGTTTAGCCGCATCTAAAGTACCAAGAGCAGCACTCGCCGTATTTTTGAAGTTGCCAAAGACACTGTTGTTGAGATCAAGAAGGCTATTGGCAATCTGGGCCTTGGTGGCGGAGGGCTCAAATAGGTTAGGACTCATCCCATTGATGGTTTGAAGTGCCTGCTTGGGTAAATTAGAAGCCAAGAAGTTATTGTTCAAAGCGTTGGCGATTGCCTCCTTAGTTTGGGCGATCAAGCCATTTTGCGCCGTACTCGCATTCAAGGCATTGTAGAAATAATCTAACGCGCTGGCTTGGGCTTGTTGCACACTAGTAGGGGAGCTAGAATAATTCTGCGTGATTGCCCCCACATAGTTATTGAGCAGGTCCTCTGAGTTGAAGAAAGCCTTGATGTTATTGAGGGCTAGGGCTTGGTTGTTGATCGAATCGGCATTACTACCCGCACTATTGAGAGCACCGCTGTTGTACATCACATTGGCTGCGGCGTTGTTGATCCCCTGGGTTAGAATACTGCCTAACAGAGAAGAGCTAGAGAGCATGCTCCCCAAAGTGGTGCTGTTCTTGTTATAGCTCATCGCATAGCTCAAGAGATTGCCTAAGGCTGCATTGTAAGTTTTATTATAGGCACTTTGGTTGAGCACGCGCTGAGAGATCCAGGAGGTAACGGTACTAGTAGCAACTGGACCTGTTGTAGGATAGAGGGTGGTGGTACCCGGAACGGTGGAGCCGTTCGCCACATTGTTTGAAGTGAAAGATGTCGCTGTATCCACCCCATTGGTGTTAAGATAGCTAGATAGCTTGCTCAGCAAAGTGCTGAGTGTGCCGTAGTAGTTTGTGGAAGTAGTGTTACCAAAGGCGTTGAAGATCTGACCTACGCCAGTCCCACTGAAAGAAAAAGCGCTATTTGCAGTAAAGGCGGTCTTAAGGGTAGTGTTGTTGCCCATCCCATTTTGGATTGTAGTGAGGAGTTGGTTGACCTCCAGGGCTTTGATCAAGGTATCGCCCAAATTAGAGGTACCTAAAGCACCCTGGAGTTTAGTTAAGTTACTGGCTACCGCGCTGTAGGCGTTGTAGACGGCTTCGTAACCATCACCCTTGGGGGGGTGGTTGTTTATGACTTGATTATCAGTGGTATAGTTGGTGTTAGGATTGACCAAACCTTGCAAGGCAGCCTTAACCTGGGCGGCATTCTGCCCCTTACCCACCATGTCGCTCAAGGTGGTGAGAACGGCATTGAGATTAGCTGCTGCTGTGGTCGTGCTAGCGGCATTGGAGTTGGTAACATCGCTTAAGGGGGTGTTGAGCACCCCATTGGCGATGATTTGTAAATTGCTTACCAAACCGGTTGTGCCTAGTTGTTTCATCACGGTAATATAGTTGTCGTTTAAGGTGGTCGCGTCGGTGGCGATTCCTCCCCCAGCGATATCGCTATTGAGCTGGTTAATCGCACTCAAGGTGTTGAGCGCGTTGTAGGGAGTGGGAGCAGATGGGTTGGTGGCAACCAGGGAGTAGCTGGTAATACCATTAGCTGCTGTGGTGGGAGTAAAGAAGGTAGCCCCGGGGGTGTTGTTAAGTATACCGGCAAGCCCAGAGAGCGCGCTACTCAACCCCGTACTAGCATTGACAAATTGCCCCCCCAGTGAGTTGAGATTGCCCAAAGCAGTGCTTAAATCCGCGCTGTAGGTCGCAAAAGAACCCGCGGTGTTTAGGTCGTAACTGAGCGTGTTGATCGAGCTGGTAAGTTGTGTGATATTGGTATACACCCCACCGGCCAAAGTGTTGACCTGATCGGTTGTGTAGCTAGCCCCGACTTGGCTGGGGGTGAGATTGCCCGTTACCTTGGCGGCCTGCCCAGTGCTTCTGGCGATACTAAAATAATTGTCCGTGATGCTCGTGCCGGGGTCTAAAATATTATTGTTCGTATTTACCCCCCCAAAGGCCGTGCGTGCGCCATAAGCACCCGTGGCGTTGGCCCGCAAAATGCCAACCAAGCTATTCACCGCTGAGAGGCTGTAGATGCCTAATTGGTCTGTGCTAGGGTTGCCTGAAAGACTACTGGGGAGAGTGCCGATGTAGCCATTTAACAGCCCACCGCTACCATAGAGATTGTTAGCCGTGTTGTAAGGGTTGTTGAGTGTCCCATTCCCAAAAGGGGCATTGGGTGAGGTGGTGCTGAGTGGGGTGGTGCTACCGGGGGCAGTGATGGGGGCGATGGTGGAATCACCCCATGGAACACCAGCGCCACTATTGGTAGGGCCATTGAAAGCACCAGAAGTATCCATGCTGTAGTTACCCCCCAAAATGCCCGAGATGGAGTTAACCATGTTTACTACATTCACATCGGCAGCATCCAAAGAGGGCACTAGCCCAAAGCAGGCCCCCAAGGCCAAACTCACGCTTGTTTTAAAACTCGCTTTTTTTCTCATATAGGTCCTTTTCAATGTGTCGCTTTAAAATATGTCGTGTAAAAATTAGGGACAGTTAGCACCAACGCAAAGAGTGTCGCCTGATTGGGGGGTGTTGTAGGGATTTTGACTCGCGGTGGGCGTAGGTGCCAGGTTGGGGCTAGCCCCCGGAGCCTGATTGGCGAACATATTTTGCTGCATTCCCAAGGGGCTATACCCATACGGAGCATTCGTTCCACTAGCCCTTGTCATATTCGAATACTGAAA
>NZ_FZMA01000068.1:0-1833 GCF_900197775.1 Helicobacter salomonis | reverse complement strand
GGTCAGAGTGCCCTAATTTAGGCAACTGCAAAGATGACACCCCCCAAGAATACGGGGTTCCCACCACACGGCAAAATTTACCGCGCATTAAAAATAAAGAATCTAAAAACAAACATGGGAACCTTTGCGCGCATGCGCGCGAGTTGAGCAGAGAGGAAGAAGAATCTCATCCTACCAACCCCTCTCTTTGGTCTAAAGGCCTGCAGACCCTCAAGCGTCTCTTCACCCAGCAGAGCACTCTAAACCTGGATTGTTTAGAACAGAGTGAAAGAGTGGCCTTTGAAGATTTTCTAGCCTATCGGCAAGAACACACCAAGATCACCCATAGCACCAAGAGAGTCTTGCTCAACCACTGCTTGGAATTGAAAAATCAAGGGCATGACATTGCAGCCTGCATCTACCACTCTATGCGCAACAATTATCGGGATATTTTCCCACCCAAAGAGTACACCCAAACCAAGGCTAAGGGCATCTTAGATCGCATCATCAAGGCCTACAATGGCTTTAGCTACGCCAATATGGAGGAGAGCCTAGTGATGATGATTGATCACTACATCGAGGCACACAATGAAGCCTAAAGAACACACGGGGAGTTTCTTTTTGACTAAAGCTGTACTGGGCTTACTGGATACCATTGCGCAGTTAGAAGGGCAGAGCCGTGGAGTGGTGGTGGAGCGCATCATGCGCTTCTACCTGCTCAAGAGAGGAGAGAGCAATGCAAAAGACTATTGGGACAAGTCCAAACGCGTCTACAAGGCTAAGAAAAAAGTTCTGCGTGCATCCCCATATCAGCCACGCCTTCAAGCGCGTGGCCAAAGCAGAGGGAATCAGTCAGAACGCGCTGCTAGAGCGTTGCATTTTAGAAGCCCTAGATGCCTTCGCCCTAGAAAATCTCTATCTGCACACGCACAGAGAAATCTTTTTAGCAAATTTTAGCAAAGGAGAGAAGATGAAAACTTAGGAGAGATAAAAAAACATGGTCGGGCCAATAGGATGTTTACAACAACGAAAAAATTAAAAATGACAAAGGAAAAACAATGCAAAATTTAGAAAACTTAAGTCTCTTGGATGAAAAAATCGTAGTCGCCAGTGCTATGGCTTACCCAAAATACATCGAAGCTTTCTTAGAGGGCATTGATTTAAAATACTTTGAGCCACTCCATCAAGAAGTGCTCAAAGCTATCTTGAGCTTAGATGCTCAAAATGCCCAAGTCTCATTAGAGACAATATTATCTCAATTGGGCGAGAAAATTGTAGCACAAGATGCCTTTAAAGCCCTTTTAAGCATAGAGCCCATCCCCGATTATCTACGCCTTAAAGAGCAGTTGAAAAAGGCCTTGATGCGCAAGGTGCAACGCCAATTGGGCTATAAACTCATTGAGGCTAGCAATCGTGCTGAAATCTTTGATGCAGAGTTCTTGGATAAATACATCCATGTTGAAGACAAGAGCACACAATCACCCACTTTGACTCAATGGATTGAGCGGGGCAAAAACACCCCACGCGCTCCTAGATTTGCTACAGGCATACAAGACCTGGACAAGCTATTGGGTGGGGGGCTGGATTCTAATGGCTTAGTGCTCATAGGGGGGGACCCAGAGGCGGGCAAAACCCTTCTAGCTACTCAGATTTTAGAGCACATGGCTCTAAGCACTAAAGTGCTCTTCTACTCCTTTGAATTCTCTGTACCCGAATATGTGGACGCCTTGCAAGCCAAAGGCTTCCAGCTAGACCCTGATTGGTATCGCATTAATGACACCGCTTCGCACTTGAGCGATTTGGTCATTTCTATAAAGAATCATATCAAGCAGGGGTATAAGGTGTTTTTGATAG
>NZ_FZMA01000022.1:0-19235 GCF_900197775.1 Helicobacter salomonis | reverse complement strand
GTCAAAGCCCCCACCCGTCCTCTCATCACCATCACTAACAAAAACCTGCAAAGCCGCTCCGTGCAATTTGGGGTGCAATTAGAGGGAGGGTATCAAAAGTATTTCACGCCCTTTGTGGGTATCGCCTACTATGGCTATTTTGGCTACCGCTACCTTTACATGGACAAGGCATTGAGCGCAGCGATTCGTGCCAATAATGTGAACCGTTATAGTCTTGGTGTGGGTGCTAATTTACTCTTTAATGTCTATAGCAAAATTAGAAAGCCTAAGATGGGAAGGCGCGCTAAAATCCAAGCCTATGGCTTTTTTGCTGGGTTGTTGGGCATGTTTCATGTCTGGACGGCGCAATTTTCCAGTGCGAGCGCGGCACAAGTGAGCAATAACGCTAATATCAACGCGACCTTTGGCATTAGTGTGCGCGTGGATCGCTTCAAATGGAGCCTGGGTGTGCACATGCCCCTAATTTCTCAAACCCGCACCCTGATGACCCCTACAAGTCTGAATGGCTATGAGAGTTTAAAACTCGTAGATAGCTATAAAAGTTCCTCTCTTTTCATGAATTTCACCCAAATTTTTTAGAGGTTTATGGAGTGAAATTAGCCACAATGAGTGCCTTAAAACGCTCCCCAAAACCACTGGGATCGATGAGCGCGCGGGCTTTAAACGCCTCTTTTTGATAGGTTTCAAAAGGCATATGGGCTGCAAAAAGTTCTAAAAGTTTTGGCAAACCCATGTGTATGAGAGTTTGGGCTTGGGTGCCATAAAAGAGAGTGGAAGCACCCAACTGGGTAAAGATACTCTCTAGGTGCTTGAAATCCACATCGTAGGTGAGATCCACGCGCTGGTAGAGTTGGGGCAGATTTTCCAAAATATCTGCAAAGTCCAAGACCCGATGCCGCTCGTATGCCCGTAGGTCAATTTCCTCACGCTTTCCATATTGTCCGTAGTCAAAACTTGCAATCGCCCACTGGGGCACGCGCTCAAGAGCTTTGATCAGGGTGTGGATGTAGGGTTGCCAAGATAGGGGCACACATCCCTTAGATTTTTCTAAGACGCAATTTTCACGCCACAGAGGTTTGAAGTGCGAATCGATGTGGAGCATTTGCCCATCTTGGATAACCTCACATGGAAAACTATCCCACAATTCATTGCAATAGATAAATACACTCTGTGTAATGGGCAAGTCTAGGGGACTGGCAACACATTGGAGCGTGATACCCCTTTGGGCCAAATGTGCCTGCTGTGCGGTGCGCAAATGTTCTAAAGGTTCTAAAGTTATGAATTGCGTGTGTTCTAAAACCCCATGACTGAGGGCACGCAAAAAAGAGAGGACATCACCTAAAAGTTGCCCCTGATGTGCGCCAATCTCTATAACACTTAAGGGAAGGCTGAGTTTTTGGTTTTCCAGCAAATCCAAGAGATAGCAGGCCAAACTTCCGCCAAAAAAGGTGCTCGCATTAACAGAGGTGTAAAAATCTCCACGCACTCCTATCTCTGCTCGCGTGTAATAGCCTCCCTGTCCATAGAGCCATGTATGCATTAAAGTGCCAAAAGACTGGAGCATTCAAAAACCTACTTTGTTCAATCAAGACACACAAGTATACAAGATAGTCGCGATAATTTGCTCTTCCTCGATGCGTTCCAATGCTCTTGCATGCTAAAAGCACTTGAAAGTCTAGTCTATTTTTTGAGCTAGAGTCTTGCCAAATCAATTCTTTGCTGCGCCATAAGCGAATTTGACATAGATGGCTAGACTGATGAGCAAAATAGACACCCCACCTGTTAAATAGACGGCATAAACCAGCTTGCTGGGTTCACTAATGCTAAATTTCAGCACCAACATCAGGGCCTCAATGGCTAAGGCAATGATGATCGAGCCTAGAAAGCGAATCATGGTGCGATGAATTGCATGGTGGTTATCCCCGCTATTCTTGCCTAGCACTTCTTCCTCAAAAATTACCTTGACCAAGTCGATAGTGGCTAAGGCAAGTGTCAACAAGACGATGGGGTGAAACACTTCTTTGACATCAAAATTATTGAAATGGATGAGCGCGTCATAAAGTGTAGAAATACTCTTGACGAAGAGCAATAGTGCTACAAGGCCTAACATCACAGAGATGGAAAAATACATCACCACACTGCCTTCAGCAAAAACCTTATAGTGCTTGGATGAGGAACTCAGCGCGATAGCCATTTTGATTGGAATATGCATACAGACCACACAGAAGAGCTCATTTTGGCTATTGTAAATGGGGTAAGCTGCTGTCACCACTAAGTTACGATTGTGGCGTGTGGGATAGGGATTGGTCAAAATACAGCGCCGTTCCTGAATGGCTTCGTGGAAATAGCCGTATTCGGGCGAATTTTCTGCAAAGCTATTTTTGATCGCCCCTCTATCATCGAGCAAATTCCCATTCACATCTAAAATAAAAAAATCCTCTTTAATGCGCACCTCTTGTTTAATACGAGCCATGGCAATTTGAATATACTTAAGAGTGGGCTCTTTGAGATAATTTTTAATATTTTGAGTTAGAAGGTAGGACACATAGGCGTAGAGTTCATTTTTAACCTTGATATATTCACTCACATCTTTGGACAGCATGCTTATTCTTTGTAGAGGTGATTGATCTGCGTCTCTAGGGTCTGTAAACTCTGTTGGTAAAGTTTGTTGAGTGCCTCTATCAGTGCAGTGTTATAGCGTTGTTCATCACTGGCATGGGCGCTAGGATCACTATCCAAAGGGTTAGCCCGCCACACGGGTTCTAACACTTGCACATGCACCTGCACCCCACAGGGGAATTGATCGCCCCCTACACATGTGAGCTTTAGGGTGCTCTGAGCACGCAGCATGCGCAAAACACGCACAGGATCGACATATTCATTGCCCGTAGCTTTGAGCATGGCCTTCGTGTCTTTAAGTGTGGAAGGAGTGTTTTCAAAGACAAGGCGCACGCTTCCACTCAAATGTGCATGAGGAGCATTAGGAGTTGTGCTATATCCTAAATGCGCTAAAAGTGTAGCGCCATCTCTTTGTAGGGCTTGGATATATTTGTGTTGGTAATAATGCGGGATAAAGTCTTTAGAAAAGCTAATATCTGGAGTCTGCAGAACAAGTCCTCCCTTAAGGGGTACTTGGGGCGATGCGCTTTTATAGTGCAATCGCAGGGATGGCTGACTAAAAACTCCATGGGTACACCCCACACATAACACAAGAAATAAGGGAATCCAAATCAGGCGCATGAACCCTCCTAGGAAGTGGTGCGACTTTCTTGTAACTTGCCATGCGCAAGCACGCAGACACGATCAGCGATCTTCAAACTCTCACGATTATGTGAAATCATGATCACAATGCGATTTTCTCTAAGTTCTGTGATGGTTTGGTAAATGCCCTCTTGTGTATGGCTGTCCAAAGCTGAAGTGGCCTCATCAAAAATTAACACACTTGCCCTGCGATAAAGGGCGCGCGCAATGGCAATTCTTTGGCGCTGTCCTCCGCTTAAATTAGCCCCAAACTCTTCTAAGAGAGCCTCTATGCCACCCATTGCTTGCACAAATTCTAAGGCCTGGGCTTGTTGTAGACAATCTAGCACTCTTTGAGGCTCGATTTCCTGACCATAGGCGACATTTTCTGCAACACTCCCGCTGAAAATAAAGACCTTTTGAGTTACTACACCAATTTGATCGCGCAGACTCTTTTGCTGCAAAGACGCAATGGGCATGCCATTAATTTCAATCTCTCCATTTGTAGGCTCATAAAGCCGTAAGATCAAATTCACTAACGAGCTCTTCCCACTCCCACTTTTGCCCTTGAGCGCGGTAATCTGATTGGGGTGCAATTCCAAACAAACATCTTGCAATGCTAGCCTATCTGCACTATAGGCAAAATTAACATGTTTGAATACAATGCGCTCAATGGGTTTTTCTAATACATGCGTGCCATCTACAATGGGGCTAACCCGTTCTAAAATCTCATGGATGCGCTCCCCTGCAACCAAGGCTTCTTGAAAACTTGAAGCGATGCGTACGAGGCGCTTGAGTGGGGTATAGAGCATGAATAGTGCGGTAATAAAGGAAAAAAATGCCCCCACGCTCAGATGTCCTGCGATCACCTCTCGCCCTCCCGAGTAGATCACCAAAGCGATGAGCAAAGAACCCAAGAATTCCATCAGAGGGGAGGAGATTTCTGCATATTTAATGCTCTTTAAACTGATTTGAAAAAATGCCTTGTTTTCCTTTTGAAACGCTTGTAATTCGAGCTTTTCCCCATTGGAGGTTTTGATCACTTCAATGCTATGAAAAATTTCTGACAATCTAGCCGTCATGCGCGCGTTAGTTTCTTGGTTAACCTTAGAGAGCTTTTTAACTTTTTTGATGATTTTACTGAGCGGAATGGCCGCAAAAAACAAGAGCAATAACCAAAAAGCCAGTCTAGGGCTTTGGTAAATCACCACACCTATTAAACCTATGACAGTCAAAAATTCTCGGATCGATTCGGCCAAATAGTTGGACAAACTCGCGCGCACTAACGCGATGTCGTTGGTAATCCTAGCGATCAACTCACCTTTTTTGGTACGGTTAAAAAAGCCAAGTTCCATTTGAAGCAAATGTTCCAGCATGCGTTTGCGCAATTGTTGGATAATGTCCAGTCCGATGTAGTTTGTAAAATAGGTTTGGATATAAATCCCCCCGCTCTTACCCAAGTATGCTAAAATGACCAAGAAGGGCAAGATAGCCAGCATGTGCGCATCTTTTTTGATAAAGATTTCATCTAGCGTGGGTTTGACTAGATAAGTTCCCCACGCCGTGCTCAACGCCACCACTAGGGAGGCAATTAACACCACTGCAAAGCGCGCGTAATGCCCTTGAATATAAGGATGGAAACGCTTAAAAAAGAGTTTCACACCCTAGCCCAGAGTATAACCCGCGTCTAAAATAGCTTCGGCAATGCTCTCTTGGCTAGCAGGTGGGTCAAATTCCACGCACACTTTCTTGTTCTCCACACTTACCTCAATATGCTTCACGCCTTCTAACTCTCCTACAAAGCGCTCGATCTTATCCACGCAGTGATTGCATGTGATCTCTGGCACTAACCATTCAGCTTTCATAACTTGCCTTAATTTTGAGATGGATTCCTCTGAGTCGCTGCGCGTTTAGCACCACACTTAGGCTGCTCAGGCTCATCGCTAAACTCGCGAGCATAGGACTTAGCATGATGCCTGCTTTGAATGCAACACCGCACGCTAGGGGAATAGCAATGGCATTATAGCCAAATGCCCAAAAGAGATTTTGCTTAATATTGGCGATGGTAGCCCGACTTAATTTAATCGCATTTTCCACAGCTACAATTTCATTGTTAAAACTGACCACATCAGCCACTTCTAAACTCGCATCGCTCCCTCGTGCCATGACCACTGCTACATCGCTGCGTGCCAGTGCAGGCGCATCGTTCATCCCATCTCCCACCATCATGACCACTTCCCCCTGAACCTTGAGTTCCTCAATCTTAGCCAGTTTGTTTTCAGGGCTGGCCTGCCCGATACCCGTGCTCATGCCAAGCTCTTGGACCAGGGCCTGCACATTGTCGGCGCGATCCCCACTTAAAAGCATGGTCTTAATTCCCAGTGTTTGCAAACGAGAGATATCTTCTTTAGCATGAGCCTTGGGCATGTCTTGCAAGATCAGTGCCCCCAAAATATGATCACTCTGTCCTTCAATACCCACAAACACCCAAGTGCCCGGTGTGTCTAGTACAAATGGATTAGGTGTGTTGAAAAATTCCAAATTCCCCACCTTAATCCATGTTCCCTCTACACACCCGCGTATTCCCAATCCCACGAATGCACGCGCGTCCTTGACTTCTTTCAACACCGCATCTTGTGCCTTGGCATACGCGACAATGCCCTGTGCTAACACATGTTCGCTGTGGGCTTCCACGCTGCTAGCTAAGCAGAGCACATCGTTTGTGGAGATTCCAGGAATGGCCACAACCCGTTGGACTTGTGGCTTGCCCTGCGTGATTGTACCCGTCTTGTCAAAGACCACACAATCTACCAAGCGAGCCTTTTCCAACGCCTGCGCATCTTTGAAGAAGAGACCTAAGTGGCTCGCTTCCTTGTGTGCCACCAAAAGGGACATCGGAGTGGCTAGACCTAATGCGCAAGGACACGAGATGACTAGCACGGCAATGAAAACCTCCAAAGCGTGGGCAAAATTGCTCAAAAAGAACCACACTCCAAAGGCCACACTGGCAATAGCAATGACAGAGGGCACAAAGATTCGCGCGACCTTATCAGCCAATCTGGCAATTTGTGCCTTAGAACCTTGCGCATCGCGCACTTGCTGGGCAATCTTTTGCAGAACGCTCTGCGCGCTTGTATGGGTGGCGCGGATTAAAAAACTTGTAGTAGTGTTGAGCGTCCCTGAGAAGACATGCGCACCCTGAGATTTGTAAATAGGCACACTCTCACCCGTGAGAGTGGATTCGTCAATTTCCCCTTCACCCTCAATCACCACACCATCTACGGGGATCACGCTCCCGGGCAAAATCTTTAAGACATCGCCCACCTGCACGCGCTCGATCAACACTTCAACAGCGTTGCCCTCCTCTACGCGGAGTGCACTTTGGGGTTGTCTGCCCAATAAGCCTTCCATGGCTGCTAGTGCCTTATCTTTAGAAGCATTTTCAAGGCGTTTGCCCAGCATGACAAAGAGTAAAATCACGCATGCGCTCTCAAAGTAATACCCTACTTGTGTGCCCTGAAATGCTTTGCCTAGCAACACCACACTATAAAGAAATGCGCTACTAGTGCCTAAGGCTATCAGGCTGTCCATATTGGGTTGGCGCTCCCATAAAGATTTAAAGCCCCTAATGTAAAAATGTCTGCCTGCATGCATGACTAGCAAACTTAATAAAGCTTGCAAAAATCCACTTATGAAGCTATTGTGCAAAATAGCAGGTAGTAGTGCGGGCAAGTGCATGCCCACCATGGAGAGATACAGTACACCCAAAGTAGCGGGCATGGCAAGCCATAGATGGGACTTTTGAACCTTGGGAGGAGGCAGGCTCTCTTTAGGAGAGTAGCCCAATTTGGTGATCATTTTAAAAATATCTTCAAGGCTAGCATGCGCGGTGTCATAGACCACTACTGCGCTTTTACTAAGCAAATCCACCCGCACTTCTTGGATAAAATCCTTGCGCTCCAAAGCGCGTTCAATCCCACTTGAACACGCGCTGCAAGTCATACCTTCGATGTAGAAACGCACCTGTTGCATTAATGTTTCCGTTTTAATAAAATCTTGCTCATGACAAAGATCCAACGCACGATGCCGTAACATAAATAGGCAAACATAAAACTACTCAGCACCTCTAAGGGATAGATAAAAACAAGCAAGAGAAAAATTAATAAGACGATGAAAAGCTTGAGATTCCAACGGACTTTTTTGAAATTGGGATAACGGATATTGCTTACCATCATCACTCCCAAAAACACGATATAGGCAAGCATTAAATGTCCGTGTTGGGCTTTAAAGAGACCATACTTGTGATCGAGTAAAATGGCTAGCACGACCAAAACCGCTCCAGTGGGAATGGGAATGCCGATGAAAGAGTAGGGGTCTGCGGTTTGGGTTGTTACATTGAAGCGCGCTAAACGAATCGCTCCAAAGATCACAAATAGGGCACAAGCCGCCATTCCTACGCGTCCATAAGTGTGCCCGACATAAAAGTAAGCAATGATACTAGGAGCTGCCCCAAAGGCCACTACATCGGCCAACGAGTCAAACTCTAAGCCAAACTTGCTGGTGGTGTTAGTTAAGCGGGCAACACGCCCATCTAGGCCGTCCAAAACCAAGCACACCACTACAAACCAACACGCGCTCACAAAACTCCCCCGGGCGGCATAGAAAACCCCCATCATTCCTAAGAAAATACTGCTCGCCGTGAATAGATTGGGAAACAGATAGAGAGGTTTAATAGAAAATCCTTAGCTCGCGTGTTCTTCTAAGGGAACCAAACGGGTTTGCAGTTTGTGAGCCACTTCATACTCGCTAATGATTTCACGCACGCGCTCGCCCGTGATGACCTCTTTTTCAAAGAGCTCATCTACCATCACTTCAATGGCATCTTTATAATCGCTCAAAGTTTGCTTGACATGAGTGTAGCGTTCTTCCAAGAGTTTTTTGATGAATGCATCCATCTCCTCGGCCATCTTTTCGCTAAACTCTCTTCCTCCTCCAAAGCCCCCGCCTAAGAACGAATTGCGCTGTTTTTCTAGCACCATTAGCCCACTCACATCGCTCATGCCATAGTAACTTACCATGCCTTTGATGATGTCAGTAGCCCTCTCCAAATCGTTGCTGGCTCCTGTAGAGATTTCATGCAAAAAGACATCTTCAGCGGCGCGCCCACCCAAGAGGACATCGATTTCAGCGATGAGCTCGTGTTTTTGCATCAAGTACTTGTTTTCTTCGGGAGTGTTAAGAGTATAACCTAGAGCCGCCATGCCTCTAGGAATGATAGAAACTTTATTGACCCGTGCCGAACCCTTAGTCATCTCAGAAATGACAGCATGCCCGCTCTCATGGTAAGCCACGATCTTTTTCTCCTTAGGAGAAATGCGCCGACTCTTTTTCTCCAAACCGGCAATACCCCGCTCGACCGCCTCTTTGAGATGCTGCTGCTTGACTTCCTTTTGGTTATTACGCCCGGCTAAAAGCGCGGCCTCATTGATGATATTAGCCAAATCCGCCCCTGCTAATCCGGCAGTGAGCTTGGCGATTTCTTGCAAATCCACATCATTAGCCAATTTGACAGGCTTGATATGCACCTTTAAAATCTCCACGCGTCCGTTAAAATCAGGCTTATCTACTAGAACTTGGCGATCAAAGCGTCCTGGTCTGAGCAGGGCGGGGTCCAGAATCTCGGGGCGGTTAGTGGCTGCTAACACAATCACGGGCGCATTTTCTGAACCAAAGCCATCCATCTCCGCTAAGAGCTGGTTCAAGGTTTGCTCCCTCTCATCATTCCCACTGACCATTCCCCCGGCTGCCCGACTTTTCCCGATTGCATCGATTTCATCGATAAAAATAATGCTGGGGGCCTCTTTTTTAGCGATGTCAAAGAGATCACGCACCCGACTTGCCCCCAAACCTACGAACATCTCAATAAAACTGCTCCCCCCCATAGAGAAAAAGGGCACACTGGCTTCTCCGGCCACCGCTTTAGCCAACAAGGTTTTACCTGTCCCGGGGGGACCCACTAAGAGCACACCCTTAGGAATTTTAGCTCCCAAAGAGGCATAACGATCAGGGTATTTGAGGAAGTCTACAATTTCCACCACTTCCTCTTTAGCCTCTTCATTACCCGCCATATCGTTAAAGCGTACCTTGGGTTTTTCCGCGTTGATGAGCTTTTTAGAACTCCCCATGCCAAAGATACCCCCGCCCATATTCTTTTGCATGCGATTTGCCATAAACATCCACAAACCTAAAATCACCAGTACGGGCAAGAGCCAGCCCAAAATATCTGTGAAGAAATTCGACTCACTAAAGCCCGAATAATTAATTTTCTGTGCATCTAGGAGGGGAACTAAAGAGAGATCGGGAACCCTCTTAGCCACATAGATAGTCTTGGTATTACCCTCCTTGCTGGTGGCCTTGATAAGAGTTTGACCAATGCTTACATTGTCCACTTCTTTGTTTTCGATCAACTGTTTAAGCTCGTGATAGCTAACATTTTTAGTACTAGTTGAGAGAAAACGATCCCCAAACCCGCCCTCTGTGCTCATCATACGCACACCAATGATGGCAATAATAATGAAAATCAAAACAAGCAAGAGAGGGTTTTGCAACAAGGGCTTCTTGGGGTTAGGATTTTGCGATCGATTGTCCATAGATATCCTTAAGAGTTAAAATGCCTGCACAGAGTCAAGCACACCCATTCATTTTCTTGGTCTCTGCGCAGAAGAGTAAAATCTTTTGCATAAATTGTATACACTTCATTCTCTTGGGTGTCTAAAATACCTGATAGGAAGAGCAGCGTGCCCTCCTTGCTTACTTTGAGTACATCGGCATGCATTTGCACGATCACATCCGCAAGGATGTTGATCACAATGAGATCGTAATATGTGCCAGGAGGAATGACCTGGATAGAGCCATGCCATAGACTTACACATTCCAAATGATTACGCGTAAAATTCTTCTGAGTTTCTGCGATTGCTAGCGAATCAGTGTCGCATGCATGTGTCCGTGCTCCTAACTTGGCGAGTGCCAAGCTCAAAATCCCACTCCCACAACCCACATCTAGGCTCAGTCGACCTTGCACATCCAGGCGCGAAATCTCTTGTAAAAGCAAGCGAGTGCTCTCATGCCTGCCCGTGCCAAAGGCCAAGCTTGGATCAAGGAGCAGTGGCATCAAATCTTCGCGCTCCTGTGAGCTCCAATTAGGAACGATATGAAATCTCCCGCAAATGATGGGCTTCACACTCCTCTCATAGGCCCGCACCCAATCCAGGTTACGCTGCGAGCTGCTATGGTGGTAAAAGCCAATAGCAGTGCCCAATCTCTTAGAGAGCACACTACAGAAATCCTGCACGCACGCCAAGAGACTCTCAGGAGGCGTAGTGGAGTAGATAATAAAACCTCCCCCAGGAGGCTTTAGGGGAGTTTCTCCGAAGTAAGAATAGTCGAGGGAAGGAGGCGTGTCGATTTCCTCAATGGCATCCTGCGTGAATTCCAACAAACAGTGGGCGAACAACTCAGGATAATGCGTGGGCAAGACAAAGGTTTTAAAATAAACATCCGGACACACGCGCGCTACAATCCTCTACTTCAATCATTCGTTCCCAACACCACTTCCAGCTTCTCCTTGAGAACTTGGGGCGTGAAAGGTTTCACGATGTAGTTATTCACCCCGGCCTTAAGTGCGGTGATCACCTCCGCCTTGCCCCCCTCTGTGGTGATCATAATGATGGGCAGATCCTTAAACCGCCCGTCCGAACGCACTTTTTTCACTAAATCCAACCCATTCATCTCTGGCATATTCCAGTCTGTGATGAGTACACCGGTTGTGTCGTTGCTATCTAGTTTTCCCCAAGCTTCCACCCCATGCTCGGCTTCCATGATATCCTCATACCCCAAGCGTTGCAAGGTATTCTTAATGATCCGTCTCATGGTGGAACTATCATCTACAACTAAAATTTTCAATCTCGCTCCTTGGTCGACTTAGTCGCACAAACTACTCGCGCATGTTAGCATATTTATTGCGCGCCTATCTTTAAAAACTAAAAGTATGCAAGACGCCTATGACGCGTCCCAAAATGGTGATATCATCCAAACTTTGCAGATGAATGGGTCTGTAAATAGAATTGTCACTAATTAGGCACACCTCTGGGCGTTTGCACAGACGCCTCACATAATATTCTCCATCTAGGTTGACAACATAAATAGCCCCTTCATAGCAGCTTTCATCATTTTGAAAGAGCAACAGATCTCCCTCCTTGATCAGCGGCTCCATAGAATTGCCCACAGCTTGTAAAAGCCCTAGGTGTTCTGTGGAAGTGATCCCAAAATGCCTCTTGAGAAAGGTTTTGCTCTGCGGAAGAAATACCGTATTATCATCCCGATTCTCTTGAGGTGAATAGGTCTTGCTATCCTTGACATAGGGCACCATCACGACATCTTCCACCTCTCTATGTGTAGATGTAAAAAAATGTAAATCTGTATTGAGTGCGTTGGCGAGTTTTTCCAAAGTATCTAAAGTGATATTGCTTTTTTGCTCGCTCTCATAACGCTTGATACTCTGCAAGCTTACACCGCATTTAAGGGCGAGTTCTTCTTGGGTTAAATTGTTTGCGTTTCTAAGTTGTTTTAGCTTCTCTTTCAACATGTGAACTCCTCTCATAGCAATGTATTGCGTGAAAATCTATACAACACTAGACTTAAAATATGGCTAAAATGAGAATAGATTTCTCTATAGCTTGCATGCCTAACACCAATAAACCATGGAGTGCTTGACAAAACCTTAAGAGTATGCTATAGTGCCTATTTGTCAAAACTTGCGGGGCGTAGCGCAGCCTGGTAGCGCACTTGGTTTGGGACCAAGGGGTCGAAGGTTCGAATCCTTTCGCCCCGACCATGCGGTAAAAGGCTTTATGGTGGGTGTAGCTCAGTTGGTTAGAGCACCAGATTGTGGTCCTGGGGGTCGTGGGTTCAAGCCCCATCATCCACCCCATTTCTTAAAACTCCGTTTTGACTTAGCGTTTGTAGCTCAATTGGATAGAGCACCAGACTTCGGATCTGGGGGTTAGGGGTTCGACTCCCTTCAGGCGCACCATGCGCTTGTAGCTCAGCTGGATAGAGCAACGGCCTTCTAAGCCGTAGGCCGCAGGTTCAAGTCCTGCCAAGCGTACCATTGTTACTTAATGGGACCCCCTCGCATTCTCGATTCTGCTTCGCATATTCTCATTAACCCAAGTATCTTATACTCAAAGCTACTATCCACTTGGAGTTATTATGCAACAACCTTCCAACGATTTGGTCCAGTCGGCTTTGAGTCTTGCCACCACGCTGCAAACTAGAATCAGCGAACATTTAAGCCAAGAAGAGAGAACTTTCCATAGTAAGATGCAAAAACTCTTGGATAATCCCAGTAACAAGGTCATGCTCATTGAGCTCTTGGATCGCTCTTTTCGCTGCCAGGACAACTGCGCCCGTTTCCATCTCATCGAACACACCCTCAAAAAGTATGGCATTGCAGATTTCTTTAGCCGTTTTGAAAAATTTCTTCTCATGGGCTTCTTGCATATAGGCAAGTTCGTCCCCTCTATGAGCGTACCATTTTTTGTGGACAAAGTCCGCAATAATGCCCAAGCAATGGTTTTAGATGAGAAAAGTGAGGTGCTCAAACGCACGATTGAACAGCGTGAATCCGAACAAATTGTTTTGAATGTAAATTTGATTGGCGAAGAGGTGCTGGGAGAATCAGAGGCGATGTATCGCATGCATAAATACCAAGAGGCGATCAAATCTAGTTATATCAAGTATATTTCCATTAAGATCACCACTATTTTCTCCCAAATTTACCATTTAGACTTTGAATATTCTAAGGCAGAGATTGTCAAACGGCTGGACACCCTCTACGCGCTCGCCCTCGAGCAAAAGGAGCAGCATAGCATTGAAAAATTTATCAACTTAGACATGGAGGAATTTAAAGATTTAGAACTCACCATCGCAGCTTTTATGGAATCCATCGCTAAATTTCCTATCAGTGCGGGAATTGTTCTGCAAGCCTATATTCCAGATTCCTACGCATACCTCAAAACTCTAGTCGCTTTTTCTAAAGAGCGCGTGCTCAACGATCTCCCTCCCATCAAGATTCGTTTTGTCAAAGGCGCTAACATGGAGAATGAAGAAACCCTTGCCTCCATCAAGGGCTGGGAATTACCCACCTTCTCAAGCAAACAAGACACCGATTCGAATTACAATAAGATGTTAGAATATGTTTTGAGCGAGGAAAACTACAAGTATATTCATATTGGCATCGCCTCGCATAACATCTTTGAAATAGCCTATGCTTACACCCGTATCCATGCCCTCAACGATCCTCTTGCCATAGCCAACTTCAGTTTTGAAATGCTAGAAGGCATGAGTGTGCAGGCTAGTCGTGAAATCAAAGAAATGCACCAACTCATCCTCTATGCTCCCGTCTGCGACGCGGCGCACTTCAACAATGCTATTGCCTACCTCGTGCGTCGTTTAGATGAGAACACAGCGCCAGATAATTTCATGAAAGCCTTTTTCAACCTCCAAGTGGGATCGCCAGAGTGGAAAGATCAAGAACAGCGTTTTCTAAAAAGTTTGGAAGGCATGAAAACACTTAGCAATCACACACGCCGCACCCAGGACCGCAACACCACTCCCATAGGGCAGAGCACTTACCCCGAGCACCCCTTTAGAAATGAAAGTGATACAGATTTTACCTTGCGTGCCAATCGGGAGTGGGCACAAAGAATTGTAGATAAAGCCCGCAACACCCCACCCATTGAGCTCTCCCCCGTTGTGCTCAAGGCATGCGCACCCGAGGGGCTTAAGCGTTTAGATGTCTTTGACAAGATCGAGCATCGAAAAATCGCCGCCGTGTTTTTAGCCGATGAGGCGATCATGCAAAGCGCCTTAGAGCTGGCTCAACAAAGCCATTTCCCCCAACGCCCCTTGAGGGAGATCCATGCTATCTTGAGCCAAGTGGCACAAAAGTTCAGAGAGAGGCGTGGGGAGCTCATCGGGCTTAGTGCTTTAGAAGTGGGCAAGACCTTTGCAGAAAGCGATGCGGAGGTGAGTGAGGCTATCGATTTTTTAGAGTTTTATCCCCATAGTCTGCAAACCCTCTTGAAAGAGTATCCCCATGTCAGTTTCAAACCCAAAGGGGTGGGCGTGGTGGTTGCACCATGGAACTTTCCCATTGGAATTTCGGTGGGGAGCATTGCAAGCGCGCTAGCGGGGGGCAATGTGGTCATTTACAAACCTTCTAGTCTCAGTGTAGTAGTGGGGTATCGCTTGTGTGAGTGTTTCTGGGATGCGGGGGTGCCCAGAGATGTACTCATCTATTTACCCTGTCGTGGTGGCGAGCTCAGTGCCCATTTGCTCAACAATTCGGCTGTGCATTTTGCCATTCTCACGGGCTCTGAAGAAACGGCCTATGAAATGCTCAAGGCCAATCCCACTCTGCACTTAAGCGCAGAAACGGGGGGCAAGAATGCCACCATTGTTACTAAAATGGCTGATAGAGAACAGGCGGTGAAAAATGTCGTCCATTCCGCCTTTAGTAACTCGGGGCAGAAATGCTCGGCCACCTCTTTGCTCATTCTCGAAGAAGAGGTCTATGAAGATCCTAACTTTAAAAAGACACTTGTAGATGCCACAAACTCCATGAGTGTGGGCGATCCTTTGGAATTGCACCATAAAATTGGCACTTTGGCAAGCACGCCCAGCTCTAAGGTGCGCAAGGCCCTAGACCACGTGGAAGCGCACGAAGAATGGGTGCTTAAACCCGAATTTATCGATGATAACCCCTATCTGATGAAGCCCTGCATTAGATACGGCACACAGAAGGGTGACTATACCTACAACACGGAATTATTCGTGCCTTTGCTCTCTGTGATGAAGGCTAAAGATCTCAAAGAAGCCCTAGAGCTTGCCAATGGCACAGGCTATGGTCTCACAGCTGGGCTAGAGTCCCTAGATGAGCGCGAATGGGAGTATTTTATAGAGCACATTGAGGCGGGCAATATCTATGTCAACAAGCCCACGACGGGGGCCATTGTCCTACGCCAGCCCTTTGGGGGAATCAAAAAATCTGCCGTAGGTTTGGGGCGCAAGGTAGGGAGCTATAACTACGCCCTGCAATTTGTGCACATTGAAGAGCACAGCACCCCAACCCCCCCCGCTGACGCACATCTGCCCTTTATACAGATCCTAGAAGCCTTTAGCGCACACCATGCCCATGCCTATGAGGACCTCATCACCTTAGCACGCGACTATGCTTACCACGCACAACACACTTTCAACACCCCTACAGAATTCATCCATGTGCGGGGCGAGGAAAATTACTTTAGCTACACCAAAGTGGCCAATGTAGGGTATCGCGTGCGCGCAGAAGATGAATTATTGGAACTCTTTAGTGTAGTGCTGGCATGCGCGGTGTGTAACATTCCCCTTACCATCAGCGTAGACAATTCCCCCACTAACCCTCACTTTAACCTTTTGCTAGAATGCCTAGAGGGCATGCAACACCACTTCAAACCCAGTGTTTTTTATGAGAGTCTTGAAGAATTTAGCGCAAAATTGGGTGGCTTTGTGCGTGTGCGCTATTTTGGTCAAGGTTTGGACGCGCTTTACCAAGCCAGTGCGCACGCAGGGATTGTCTTAGCCAATGCCAAACCCCTGCGCTGTGGGCGTTTTGAATTGCTCAACTACTTTTTAGAAAAATCAATCAGCATCTCCTACCACCGCTATGGCAATCTGGGCGCGCGAGGTCTAAAGGCTAAGCATGCACATTAGTTACCAAATTTTGAGCGTTTTTATTCTCTATTCTGCGCTGATGCTCTTTATTGGATTTTATTTCTACCGTAAAAACGAAACCACAGAGGATTATTTTTTAGGCGATCGTTCCATGGGACCTGTGATCAGCGCGTTGAGCGCGGGGGCAAGCGACATGAGCGGGTGGCTCTTAATGGGCTTGCCCGGAGCCTTGTATGTGGGAGGGCTTGTCAATAGCCATATCGCCATTGGGCTGACCATTGGGGCTTTCATTAACTGGTCTTTGGTGGCTAAACGCCTCCGTGTTTACACAAGCGTGATCGCCAATTCCATCACTATCCCTGACTATTTTGAAACCCGTTTCAGTGATGACAAACACATCTTGCGTCTCATCTCTGCCATTGTTATTTTGATCTTCTTCACCTTCTATGTGTCCTCAGGGCTAGTCAGTGGGGCCAAACTTTTTGAAGCGACTTTTGGGGTCAAATACTCCAATGCGTTGATTGTAGGCACACTCATCATCGTTACCTATACTTTCTTTGGAGGGTATAAAGCGGTTTGTTGGACCGATCTCATACAGGGTCTTTTGATGATGGGAGCTCTCATTGTCGTCCCCTGCATGATGCTCTACCATTTAGGGGGTTTTGGGGCGAGTTTCGAGGTGATCGCTCAAATCAAGCCCGGAAATCTCACATTCCTGCAGGGCACTTCCATCGTGGCCGTGATCTCCAGTTTAGCATGGGGTTTGGGTTACTTTGGACAACCCCATATTTTGGTGCGCTTCATGTCCATTCGTTCCATCCGCGAGATTCCTAAGGCGACCACGATTGGCATTGGGTGGATGGTTATCAGCCTAGCAGGCTCATGCTTGATTGGACTCCTAGGTGTAGCCTATGTTACCAAGTTTAATTTGAGCTTGGCCGATCCAGAGAAAATTTTTATCCACATGAGCGCGACCCTCTTTAATCCATGGGTGAGTGGGGTGCTTTTAAGTGCTATTCTAGCAGCTGTGATGAGTACCGCTAGTTCACAATTATTAGTTAGCTCTTCTACCATTGCCGAGGATTTTTATTTCAAGATTTTCAACAAACAAGCTCCCGTAAAAACTCTTATGGCCGTGAGCCGTGTGTCTGTATTGGCAGTGGCTTGTGTGGCTTTTTTCATTTCCACAGATCGGAATGCAAGCGTCCTTAAAATTGTTTCCTATGCGTGGGCGGGTTTTGGAGCAAGTTTTGGCACAGTGATCCTCTTTTCGCTCTTTTGGGAGCGCATGACGAGGCTAGGGGCTATCATGGGCATGGTCTTTGGGGCGGGCACCGTGATTCTCTATGATCAATTTGGCAAGAGTTTCTTAGATATCTACGAAATTGTGCCCGGATTCGTCGCCAGTGCAATCGCCATTGTGCTGTTTAGCCTTATGAGTTCTGTGCGCCCGGGCACTAAGGACGCGTTCAAGAAAATGCTCCATGAAATTCAAAAAGGATGAAGATGAAAAACCCTTTAATGGAATTTGAAGACGCGCTCGCATTGAGTTTAAATTTGGTCAAATCTGTGCCGGATACAGAGGAAGTTGCCCTAGAGGACGCCCTGGGGAGAGTCTTAGCTCAAAGTATCTGCGCGCGCGAGCCTTCACCTAAAGCAACTAACTCGGCAATGGATGGTTTTGCCATGCGCCTAGAAGATGTGGGTAAACTCCTAAAAGTTACACGCATAATTTATGCAGGGCAGAGTGTGGAAGGCGTGCATATCAAGGCAGGCACTTGCGCTAGGATCATGACAGGGGCGCTTGTGCCTGAAGGGGCAGACATTGTCGTGCCTTTTGAGGAGATGGATTTTTTCGATGACGAGCAAGCCCAAGCTCCCAGTAAGAATTACAAACAAGGGGCAAATATTCGCACGATGGGTGAAGACATTCTTGTTAACGAAGTGATCGCCCATCAAGGAGAGAGGGTGCATGCGGGCAAAATTGCCCTATTTGCCTCTCAGGGCATGGCACGCATGCGTGTGTTTAAGCGGCTTAAAATTGCCATTTTTAGCAGTGGTGATGAGGTGGTAGCCTTGGGAGCTCCAGCACAAGCCCATCAGATTTATGATAGCAATGCCCCTATGCTCGTCTCTCTACTGAAAAGTTATGGGCATGATGCCTTCCATGCAGGCAAACTTAACGACGATTTAGAGAGTCAGCAAGAGGTCATGCAAACATGGGGGAATTACGATGTCGTAGTGAGTAGTGCTGGAGTGAGTGTGGGAGATAAGGATTACTTTAAAGAGGCTCTCTTAGGACAGGGTGCAATCATTCACTACCATGGGGTTAATCTCAAGCCCGGCAAACCCATCATGTTGGCTAGTTTGGCACACCGCCCTACTTTTGTCTTTGGCATGCCAGGCAATCCTGTAAGTTGCATGCTCACTGCGCTCACTCTAGTTCTGCCCATGCTAGACAAACTCGCAGGGGCGCGCACACGCTACAATATGTTGCGCGTGCCTTTGAGTGAACACTTGTTTTTCAAGGGAAGGCGTTTGCATCTCGTACTGGGCTGTGTAGAACAGGGGGTGTTTACTCCCTATCGCCACAATCGCTATGGTTCTGGAGCCATCGACGCGCTGGGGGCGTGCAACGCACTTGCCCTCATTGCGCCCGGTGTGTTAGAGGTCCGTGAGAGTGTAGATGTGCTGTTTTACTCACTTGCGCCGTAAAGCCCCTAGCTTTAGCTATGGGGATATAAGGCATTTTTTGTGCTACAATAGTCCTTCGTAGAGTTGGGGCATCAACTCTTGGAGTAGAAGTTGTAAGACCCGCTTGTGGGCGGACTTTGATGATACTAGAATCCCCTACTTTAGCTATAGGGAGTATGTCAATAATTCCTAAAAACCCTGAGATTTAGCCATTAGCTTCATCAAAGCCTTTCTAGCCCCGTGACTTCAGTATCTTTGAGGGTTTCTTTAACAACATAGTCATTGACCTCAGTATTCTGCTCTAAGATGACCTGTTTCTGTTGCTCTAAGCCCCTAAATTTTTATCATAGCTGTATGCGTCATCGTATCTATAAAGGAATATAGGATAACCTACCTCCAAAGTAATTTAAAACTCTTTATCAGAAACCCCACTCTAGCAAATGCGTCGCATTTGTTTTAGTGAGTTGGATGAATGCCTTCAATCCTTGATTTTCTATGTATCTTTTGATGGTTTGCAGTTTTGAACT
>NZ_FZMA01000009.1:0-12756 GCF_900197775.1 Helicobacter salomonis | reverse complement strand
ATAAAAGCACTTGGGAGATGCTTTCGCTATTATCACAGGTATTAGGCTGTAATATATCGATGTTTGGCTATGCTGGACTCAAAGATAAGCATGCCATGACATTGCAATACATTTCCATGCCTAGAAGTTGTGAAGCCCTATTGGACAAACATGTTCCCATGCTTGCCGAGCAGGGGATCACAATTTTAAGAAGCACTGCCCACCCTCATAAACTACGCTTAGGGCATCTCAAGGGCAATCATTTTTCGGTGCGCCTTAAGAAACTTGATCCAGTCAGTGCCCAAAAAATTAGCAAGGTGTTACTTTTTTTACAGGCTTATGGCTTCCCTAATTACTTTGGAACACAACGCCTTGACAATTTTGGAAATAGCTTCAAACGAGATAGAACTGGTAATAAGAAGATCGATCAAGTCTTGCTTTCTAACCAGCAGAGTTATTTATTTAATCAGTGGTTAAGCGCACGCATGCGTTTAAATGTCCTTGTGCAGATACTTAGTCCCAAAGAGATCACGCGCCAGTGCAAAGGTCTTGATATCAAGCAAGCCCAAATCTTAAAGGCCCAGCAACACTATTTCAAGCTCTTAAATGGCGATGTGCTGTGCCATTATCCCTTTGGGCGGTGCTTTTACCACTACGATCAGGATTCAGGGCAGGATGTAGAGCGACTGTACACCCACAGACTAGCCCCTACAGGGTTGTTACCAGGACATAAGGTGTTACTTGCTAAAGATATCGCTGGCTCGTTTGAAGAGCTCTACAGCGGTCTGGTCGATATCCAGGGCGATCGCCGCTACGCCTTAGTTTTCCCTACGGACATTGCTTTCAACTACAGTATTCAAGAATCTCAAGGTGAATTGCGTTTTTTCTTGCCCAAGGGTGCTCATGCTACGATCTTTTTAGAAGAACTTGCGGGAAAGGAGCTTTTTAATCCCAAAACTTCCGAATCACTGCTTTCACCCCTTCTTACGTGAACCGCTCCTCCCTAAAGGGAGGAGCTTCCTAACTAACAGAAACCAGCGTTTCTGAGCTGACAAAGGCTTTGCTGTTTATAGTCCGCAAGGCTAGTCCCTAACCCAAAAGACTTACAGACCCACTGATATGGGCGGAGATCAGTTGCCAACCTGTCATCGTGCTAGTTTTTAGTGGCTAGAATGAGCGCATCCAACTCTGCCACATCAGGCTTTCACTAACCTCACTTACCTATTGCAAAGGTAACCTTTCTTTTCTTAGAGTGCGCTTACATCTTAAGCCCTAAAGGACGGAGTTTTACGCGCAATTTGGATAAATTTCACTCCAAGCTGACGCTCACAAACTGCTCGCGTTTGCTAGAGGTCAAGGGTGCTATCCCCAGAAGTTTATCAGATTAAATGGAAATATGAGATTTGCCTTGTTTTAGGCTTCCGGATTTAGGTGCGCGAGTACTTAAGTAATTTTTAGTTATACTCGGCGCTCAAATCACCCAAGGATTTTCTAAATGCAAGAGATTCGAAACATCGCCGTTATTGCGCATGTTGACCATGGAAAAACTACTTTAGTAGATGGTTTGCTCACTCAGTCGGGCACTTTTAGCGATCACGATAAGCTCGATGAGCGCATGATGGATAGTAACGCGCTAGAGAGAGAGCGCGGGATCACCATTCTTTCTAAAAACACCGCTATTCACTACAAGGGTGTAAAAATCAATATCATAGACACTCCCGGACACGCCGACTTTGGGGGTGAAGTGGAGCGGGTGTTGAAAATGGTCGATGGGGTATTATTACTCGTAGATGCCCAAGAGGGTGTAATGCCCCAGACAAAATTTGTCGTCAAAAAAGCCTTAAGTTTTGGACTATGTCCGATCGTGGTGGTTAACAAGATCGACAAGCCTGCTGCAGAGCCAGATAGGGTCGTCGATGAAGTCTTTGATCTCTTTGTAGCGATGGGAGCTAGCGATGCGCAACTAGACTTCCCCGTGGTTTATGCTGCTGCGCGTGAGGGCTATGCGATCAGGGATTTGAACGAAGAAAAGAAAAACTTAGAACCCTTATTTGAAACCATCTTATCCCATGTGCGTACCCCCAGTGGAGCCCTAGAAGACCCCTTGCAAATGCAGATTTTTACCCTAGATTATGATAATTATGTGGGCAAGATTGGCATTGTGCGCGTGTTCAATGGACGGGTGCGCAAGGGGGAAAGCGTGTTATTGGTTAAAAGCGATGGGTCTAAAGAGATGGGCAAGATCACCAAGCTCATCGGCTTTTTAGGCTTGGCGCGCATGGAAATTGAAGAAGCGCGTGTGGGGGATATTGTTGCGGTGGCGGGCTTTAACGCGGTGGATGTGGGCGATAGCATTGTTGATCCCAATAACCCCCAGCCCTTGGACCCCATGCACCTAGAAGAACCCACCATGAGTGTGTATTTTAGCATTAACGATTCGCCCCTAGCCGGACTGGAAGGCAAGCATGTAACCGCTAATAAGCTCAAAGATCGCCTACTTAAGGAGATGCAAACCAATATCGCCATGAAATGCGAGGAAATGGGAGAAGGGAAATTTAAGGTCAGTGGGCGCGGGGAATTGCAAATCACTATTTTAGCCGAGAATCTGCGCCGTGAGGGCTTTGAGTTTAGTATATCCCGCCCAGAGGTCATTGTAAAAGTGGAAGAGGGAACAAGGTTAGAGCCTTTTGAACATTTGGTAATCGACACACCCCAAGATTTTGGGGGCGTGGTGATTGAACGCTTGGGTAAACGCAAAGCAGAGATGAAGGCGATGAATCCCATTGGAGATGGTTATACTCGCTTGGAGTTTGAAATCCCTGCGCGCGGACTCATCGGGTATCGTAGCGAATTTTTGACTGATACGAAGGGCGAGGGAGTAATGAATCATTCTTTCCTAGAGTTTCGCCCCTTTAGCGGGAGTGTGGAGGCGCGCAAAAACGGTGCGTTGGTGAGCATGGAAAATGGGGAAGCGACCGCATTTTCTCTCTTTAACATCCAAGAGCGGGGCGCGCTCTTCATTGCCCCTCAGACAAAGGTGTATGTGGGCATGGTGATTGGGGAGCATAGTCGGGATAATGATTTGGAGGTCAATCCCATTAAATCTAAACACCTAACCAATATGCGCGCTAGCGGGTCTGATGATGCGATCAAACTCACTCCCCCTAGAAGTATGGCTTTAGAGCGCGCACTGGAGTGGATTGAAGAAGATGAGATTTTGGAGGTAACGCCCTTGAGTTTGCGAATCCGCAAAAAGGTGCTAGACCCTACTGCGCGCCGCCGTGCTAAAAAATAAGGAACACACATGAAAATCAAGATGGTTACCAAGCGCGATGGGCGCGTTGAGCCTTTGGACACGCGCAAAATCCACAAATATATTCAGAGTGCGACTCAAGACTTAGAGGGGATCGATCGCGCGCAGTTGGAATTAGAAGCACACCTTTTTATTGACAAGATGAAGACACGAGATATCGTGCAAGCCTTGATTCACAAAGCCCTGGATAGGATCGACACCCATGCACCTAATTGGAGCTTTGTCGCAGCGCGCTTGTTTCTCTATGACCTATATCACCGCGTCAATGGGTGCATGCAATACCAAAGCTTGCAAAGCTACTTAGAAAAGGGGGAACAGGTAGGGCGCATTGCAGCGGGTTTTAAAGAAAAATTTGATCTACATTTGCTTAATAGCGCCATTGTGCCCGTGCGCGATCTGCAATTCAATTATCTGGGCATTAAAACGCTCTACGATCGCTACTTGCTCAAAGACCAACAAGGGCATCCCATTGAACTACCCCAGCACATGTTCATGGCTATTGCAATGTTTTTAGCCCAAAATGAGAGCGATCCTAACACACGCGCCCTAGAATTTTACGAGGTATTAAGCAAATTTGAAATGATGTGCGCCACGCCCACCCTAGCCAATGCGCGCACTCCAAACCATCAACTGAGCTCTTGTTATGTGGGTAGCACCCCTGATAATATTGAGGGCATTTTTGAGAGCTATAAGGACATGGCTCTGCTCTCCAAATACGGGGGGGGGATTGGCTGGGATTTTAGCCAGGTGCGTTGCTTGGGGAGCTATATTGATGGGCACAAGAGCGCGAGCGCGGGGGTGATCCCCTTTTTAAAGATTGTTAACGATGTGGCAATTGCCGTCGATCAACTGGGCACGCGCAAGGGGGCGATCGCAGTCTATTTAGAGATTTGGCATAAAGATGTGCTCGAATTCATCGATTTGCGTAAGAATAGTGGGGATGAACGCCGTCGTGCCCATGATCTCTTCCCCGCACTCTGGATTTGCGATCTCTTCATGGAACGCTTGGAGCAAGATGACATGTGGACGCTATTTGACCCCTATGTGTGTGTGGACCTTACACAATGCTATGGTGAAGAATTTAGCCAAAAATATCTAGCCTATGAGGCGAACCCAGAAATTCCCCACGAGAAAATTAGAGCCAAAGAGCTTTGGCGCAAGATTTTAACTAATTACTTTGAAAGCGGACTGCCTTTCTTGGGCTTTAAAGACAATGCCAACCGTGCTAACCCCAATGCCCATGCAGGGATCATTCGCTCCTCTAACCTCTGCACGGAGATTTATCAAAACACCGCTAGTAGCCATTATCGCGTGGAAGTGCGCTTTGAAGATGGCGGTGTGATGTTTTTTGAAGAGCATGATTGTGTGCGCACCGATGCAGGCATTAGCAAAAAGGCCAATAAGCTTGGGAGCAACGACTCTTTAGGGGGTAAAAAGATTTTTATGACTCATAAGAGCGCACTGGGAGGGGATGTGGCGGTGTGTAATTTGGCTAGCATTAATCTTAGTAAAGTGTATAACGATACTGATATTGCGCGCGTAGTGCCCATTGCGATGCGCATGCTTGATAATATTATTGATTTGAACTTTTACCCGATTGCTAAGGCTAAACACGCCAATTTGAAAAGTCGCGCGGTGGGCTTGGGCGTAATGGGGGAAGCGCAGATGCTGGCTTGTGCACACATCGCATGGGGCAGTGACGCACATGTGGAAAAAATTAACCATGTGATGGAAAAAATCAGCTATGAGGCCATCAATGCAAGTTGTGCTTTAGCCCAAGAGCGTGGAGCTTATGGTTTGTTTGAGGGCTCGGCGTGGAGTAGGGGGGTTTTTCCTATGGATCATGCACGCGGGGATTTCCCAGCGCCTAGTTGTGATTGGGAGGGTTTAAGGGCGCGCGTAAAAGAGCATGGTTTGCGCAATGGGTACTTGATGGCAATTGCGCCCACCAGTTCGATTTCTATTTTAGTAGGCACCACCCAGACTATCGAGCCTATTTATCAAAAGAAATGGGTGGAGGAAAATTTGAGCGGGTTTATCCCTGTGGTTGTGCCTCATTTGAGTTTAGACACTTGGAAATACTACACTTCGGCCTATGACATCGACCCTAAAAAGGTGGTAGAACTGGCTGCTGTGCGCCAACGCTGGATCGATCAAGGGCAGAGTTTAAATCTTTTTTTACGCATCGAACAAGCTCATGGGAAGCTCTTACATGAAATTTACCATTTAGCTTGGAAATTAGGACTCAAATCTACCTATTATTTGCGCACCCAAAGCCCTAGTTTAGAAGATAAAAATGTGCTGGATCGATCTTTAGAATGCCACCAATGTCAGTAAACTGCAGATTTTAGGAGCAGAATCAGGAAAGTTTTAGCTTGGTATCTTTATACTCCCACTTACAATACTATTTTAAGAAGGAGTGAGTATGAAAAAAGTGCTAATGGGTCTTTTGGTGGCCGGCTTGGGATCGCTGTATGCGTCTGATTTCAAAGGAATCATTGAAGAAGTTAACGACGCGCAAAAGACCATTGCTGTCAATGGCATGGTGATTGGGGTGATGCCCTACACGAAAATCGAGCAGGATTCCTGTGGCATGGGTTGGGATAGTGCGAAAAAATTTGCCGATCTCAAGAAGGGCGATTTGGTGAAAGTGGATCTCATCCATCACCAAGCTACTCCAGTTGCTGAGGAAATCGAAATCAAGTGCATGCAACACCGCGCTTACTAGTTTACCAGCCACGCCGTAAAGCCCCTAGCTTTAAGGCTAGCACTAGCATGGCTGTGCTAATATTTGTGCAATCAAGGGGTAATACCCTTGGGGTTGGGGCATCAACCTTTGGAATAGGGAATGTAAGACTCCAAATGGAGCTGTCCTGCTTGAAGCCGCGATCTCCACTAAAGTTAGAATCCCCTAACTTTAGTTATGGGAGAGTATGTCAAAGGTACTCAAAACACAAGGCTTTTTGCATTGGTATCCGTTGGGACTTTTGCGCGCTTTAGTTAGAGAGTTATCCCTTGGAAGGGCGCATTAGAGTCTCTTGTTCTTGAGAGCTGAGTTTGTTAGCGTGCTCCCCATGGTTTAGTCGCTTATGGGGTTGGGGGATCATCAAGGCTTGCCCACCAGGTGGGTCTTAGCGCCTCTATGCTAAGGGTTAAAGCCTGCTTTCTATAAATATTAATCTCTATTCAAAGAAAGAACCACAAGCTTTTTGGCTGGTCTAATTTTAGCTGTCAAGCGGTGATTCAACACCACTTTAGGACATGTTCTTCAAAAGATTTGGAAGCCGTAGGTGAGCGTGAACATCAGATGGCTGCGATCAGAATTGACATTGCGCGGCAGAGGAAACGCCCCCCAGGAGCTGCAGTAACCAATGCAATAGCCCTTTTTAGTTACATTGTTATAGTATTCGAGCTTGAGATCGAATTCCAGATTATACTTGCTCCAAAAGTAATTCAAAAATAATGCGACACTCTGTTCATTGGCGCGAGGCGATCCCGTGAGTCGCCCTAGAACTTTCCATGTAAATCCGCGGTAATGCGATCCAAAATACACAAAGCCATTGAGCGCGTCTTTACCGACAATGTTGTTAATCTCGGCATCGTAAATGCTATTGGTCCAGATATTGTAACCTAAAGGGTCGCCATAAATCCCAATATCCCCATTTGCGTTACCGATGTTTTTATAAATACTGCCTCCAAAACTCCATTTGTTGTAATAAAAACGGGAACGGAAAAAGAGAGTTTGGCCGTATTTGCCCATGTTTTCTTGCTGAAAGAGAATAATATCCGGGCCGCGTCCTGTGGGGGGAAAAAAGGGAAAAAGCCCTACGAAAGTCCCCACCCAACGAAAACCCTTATCGTGGAAATTAGGATTAGTGTCGTAGGTGATGTTGATCCCAGGGGCATTCATGCGTCCAAAAATCGAGTAAAAATACGGGTTGACTTTCCAACCTTTTTTTTTATAGAGCACTTCTGCGATCATCAAGGGTTTGCCACTGGTGTAGTAACGCCCAAAGGGCCAAAACCAGTCGCTTGAAGCAGAAGCGCGCGCATCTGAGTAGAGCACGCGCAATTTCGTGCCTTTGTATTTAACATAGCCCTCTACCCCCTGGCTAAAAGAGGTGAACCAATCGTAATCGGAAAGCTCATAGCGCCCTCCTTTGACCCCAAAAATCCCCTTGTAGTCATAGCTTAAATAGGCATTGTGCACCATGAAATAGCGAGGTTTTTGCACATGCAAGCCGCTATGCCCTGCATACCAGCCGATGTATTCCCAAAATATCCCCCCATCTTGTTGGTAATAATCCCCCGGTCCGCCCGGCTGACCGGGAGGAATATTATTGCCTTGATATGCCGTGGAGTCGTAGGGCAGCGCAGAAACCATGGCTCCCGCTTCGGCTCGCAAGCCCTTGTAAAGATTCATGCTCAAATTTGTGATGGCTAAAAGTGAGGTATAACTCCCAGTGGGGTAAATGAGACGAGCGGGGTTGTATTTCTGATTATTGAAGCCAAACTTGGTGTAAGTGCTCAATTTGCCCGTCAAACTCATGTCAAAAGCTGGCGCGCGCCCCACAAGGGCTAGCAC
Source organism: Helicobacter salomonis (assembly GCF_900197775.1). Classification (NCBI taxonomy): domain Bacteria; kingdom Pseudomonadati; phylum Campylobacterota; class Epsilonproteobacteria; order Campylobacterales; family Helicobacteraceae; genus Helicobacter; species Helicobacter salomonis. The sequence continues at coordinate 4,879 of NZ_FZMA01000009.1, read as the reverse complement.
GAGCCCCAAAAAAACGAGTATCCTATGTGTAATTGAACGGCCCTCAGTCTGTTTTGCGATGAAACAAGACGATTATAGCAAATTCTGCCCGCTCAAGTGCAAGGCAGAGTATTTTCTAAAAACTATAGCTGATATGAGTCATGATGTGGCTGCGGTCTTGGGCAATGGTCTTATTGATATAGCCCACATTGGCAGGTCCTTGCGCAAAAGCACTAGAAGAGAAAAGACCGGTGTTGAGGTCCAAAGGTTGGCCGTATTTGCTTAAGAAGCCCACGCCCGGGTTATACCCAGCGCGAATCACCTGCAAGAACCATTCAAGCTTGATCCCCACCTTGACATGTTTGCCAAACTGGTAGTTCATATATAGAGCTAGAGCCTGACCGATGGCGCGCGGGGCCGTAGTGTAACGCTCGGCTAACTCCCAATCGAATTTCCCATAAACACCTCCTCCTTTCCAATACACGGTGAGCGCATTGGCAGCGGTGATGTTGTTGATACTGGCAAACCCTAACGAGTAGATACCACCCGTCCATTGTTCCACACCATCGATGGCCACGGGGTTACCATAGGTCCCAATATTTGGGTTGGGGTTACCAATGGCCGCATACACCCCAAAAGAGGTGTTATGGTTATTAATATCAAAGCGTTGTTTGAAGAGCAAAACCGCCCCTCCAGGACCTTGCAAGCCCCGCCATTTGCCATGATCTAAGAAAGGATCCCAAGTGTTATAACGCGCCGCCCCATAACGCCCCACATGCCCAATGCCTGGAATATAATCATTCTCCCATTGGTAGACATACATGCCATAGAAAGTTGTCTGGGATCGGAAACCACGCCCATCAAAATCAGGATTCGTGTCGTAATAGACCTTGACCTCAGGGGCAGTGAATGACTTGGGAGAGAACCACACATGGGGGTGGACATAGAAATGTTTGTTTACCTGGTAAATAAACCCGATCTTATGCTGGCCCCATGGTTTCTCACGATAGATGGGGAACATCCATTGTCCATCAGCAATACCACGGCCCCAGGAGCTAAACACTTGAAAAGTCAGCTTATTACTGAGCTTGAACATTCCATAAAACCCCTGGGTGAGTTGGTAGAACCAGTCAATCATCTGCACCTGAGTGGTGTCATAACGCCCTAAAATCATCCAAATTCTATCGCTCTTATACTGCACATTGGCCTTGTAGATTTCATACTGGCGCGATTGGCCCGGAGTGTAGGCACTGGCTGGGTAATAGTTTGGAAACAAGCCATTCCACTCCCCCATGAACATGTAACCAATCCCCCTAGGGTCGGCAATGCCCCCGGGAGTGTAGGCGTTGGCATATGGCCCCCCCGTAACAATGGACGAACAAAATTGACCGCCCTGAGTGCTACACTGGTTAGCATATTGTTCCCACTGCTTCCATAACGCAGGGTTAGAAGACTTTACATCTGTCGCATAGCGATCGTAACGCGTGCCATCATAGGGCATGCCTCCCAACGCCCCCCCCACGCTCACGCTCCAGCCCTTGCCTAGGTGTAGCGTGCTCTCTAATTTGCCCGTGAGCTCCACAAAGGTGCCCGTGGGGTAAATCCCCTTGATGGGGTTAATGGGGGAAGTGTTAAAGCCCACTTTATTGAAGTTGATGAGATCGCCATGCACCTCATAACTCAGGGCGTCCAGCCCACACACCCCTAGGGATGAAGAGGCTACAAGGGCGGGAACCGTCCTACCCAGCGCAGAGAGCCACTTACCCCTCTGCCGCCCCGTTTGTTGTATCATCGTTTCTTCCATACTGCGCTCCCTTTCCTGATAGCTTAAAATAAGACTTGTATTGTACTAGAGACCTGTTAGAACACGCGTCCTTATGCCCACATTTTAATGTTTTTTTTCTTAAAAAAACCCTAGTTTCGCTCTTTTTCTCGTTTGCCAAGAATGTTATTTGAAATTTTTTGCGCATATTGAATTTACAGAGTGTTGGCAGCTAAAAAGCGCTTGCGCGAAAATCTGTGGGCTTTAACATGGCAGGCAAGATTCATCCCTCTGTACTCGGGGAAGTTAGAGGGGAATTTTTGGGCATGCTCTCTTCAGGCGCAGATAGAGCAGGGGTTTTGAGATACGCGCTATTGAAGACCAAGTGCATGATCGCTTGGCGGTTCTTGGTGTAGAGCACATGCACCTTATCGCCTAACACCAGCGCGCAGGGGTAACTCACCTCACCTGTTTGGCTTTGATCTAAAATACGCAAGAATTTGAAATGGTTAAGTGCAGAGGCACTGGGCAGTAGTTGAGCTAAACGCAATGTGCTGCGGCTCGCGCTCGAGTGTGGCAGGGGGGCGTTGTAGAGCAGATAGAGAGTATTATTGGCATTGAATAGGGTGAGTGCGTCGTTATAATTGGGTAAATTGCTCACTTGGGGGGGATTCCAGTGGGTGGGATTTTGGCAGGTTTGGGTGTAGAGGCGTGTGTCTTTATAGCTTCTAAAGGCCAGAAAAGCACATGGGCCATAGGGGGCTAAAGTGGGTTGGAGCTGGGCTTTGAGCGTGTTGGGCTGAATAATCTCTTGCAAGCGTGCGCGTGAATTAAATTTCAAGAGCAGGGGAGATTTAGTGGCAAGTTCGTGGTAAATGGGCAGAACAAATCCTCCATCTGTGGTAGAGATCGCGCTGTTGCGCACCAGATAAGAGATATTCAAAAAAGGACTTAAGGATAATAGCTGTTCAAATTTCCAAGTGAAAATAGGAGTAGAAGAGGTGTATTTTGAAGCGAGGGGGGCACTGAGCAAATAGATTCGCGAAGTAGCCCATCCTCCCAAACTCACACCCACCACAAAGAGATAGAGGCGACTCCTTTGCACCACCAACACGGGATTACCCAATGCCTTGACATACACTCCGCTCAGTTGGCTGAGTTCTCCTGCTGAAAGAAGTTTAAAGGCGGGACTCCACTTTTTAGTGTCCAGATTGTAGAGATTGGCGTAAATTTGCACATCGCGTTCCCCCTCAGCACTCCCAGCAAAATACGCACCCAAGAGGTGAGTGCCACAGAGAGCTACTAGAGTAGAGGCGTGCATGCTCTTAGTAGGGGGGGCGGGCAAAGCGCGTCGCTCTAGCAAGGGTGTAGAGCTCTCTTGCAGGGAAGGAGGGGGAGCAAACTGGAACTCTGGGGGTGAACGCTGGGCTAAAAAGCTGCAGATTAGGGTCACAAAAAGGACAAAACCCCATGTTTTAAGCATCAATATGCCACTCTAGGGGTAGGTCAGGCACTAAGAGGTCGGGAATCTTTGGGGGGGTACTGGGCTGTTTACGCAGGGTAATAGATTTAGAGGGGAGGCTTAAGCGTCTATCCAGGGCATAGATACGCTTTGCGTTGTCGCTTACAAAGGCTTGCAAGTTTTTTAGGGCGTAATGTCTTTCAAAGAGGGTGGCTAGGGCTTCCAGGAGAATGGGTGCGCTAAAAACCCCCGCTGCACAGGCGCAGGCATGCTTATGCTCTAGGGAATGGGGTGCACTATCCGATCCAAAACACACCTTAGGGTGCGCGCTTAAAGCCAGTTGTAATAACGCCTCTTGATCTCGGGGGGTTTTTAACACGGGTTTGCAAAAGAGATGGGGGTTGAGATGTTCACCCAGCAGGGCATCTAGGTTGAGGGCAATGTGGTGCAAAGTGAGAGTAGCATATAAATTGGCATGGCGCTGCAAAAGCGTGAGACTAGCCGCGTCACTCATGTGTTCCAAAATAATAGACAAGTTAGGAAATCGGACACAGAGAGTGTCTAAAATTGGGTGGAAGAGCCGTTCACGCTCGAGCACAAACCCTGGTGCTTCTGCATGCACGCAGAGTATAAAATCCAATTCTTCTGCAGCGCGCAGAATCTTTGACATCTGAGGACTCAAAATATCCCCTACCCCCTGTGCTGAATTGGTAGTAGCGTTTTGAGGGTAGAGTTTGAGCAAAAAGAATCCATGCTCTTTAGCGCGCTCGAGCTCAGCAATACTCAAACTCTCTTGCAGATAGAGGGCAACTAAAGGGGTAAAGTCCGGGCTTAAGATTTGAATTTGGTGCGCATACTCCAGGGCGCGCGCGGTGGTATTAATAGGGGTGCTCAAATTGGGCATTACCACCGCGGCACAGAAAGCGCGTGCGCTGAAAGGCAAGACCTTTTGGAGCATTGCGCCCTCGCGCAAATGTAAGTGCATGTCTAGGGGATTAGACAGAGTGATTTGCATTAGCGGTAAATAAAATAACGCACGCGGATACGAATGAGCGTGGTGGTGGTGGGACGCGGGTAGTCTTTGTAAGCGATGGTGATGGTCTTGAGCGTGTTGTCATCTAAGAGTTTGTAGCCAGACTCCATAATGATTTTGAGTCCTGTAATATCCCCGTTGGGGTGTAAATAAAATTCAACTGCATCAACCCCATCCTGCCCCAGATATCCTGCTGCACTAGGATATTCTAAGTAGCGTTGGGTGATACGCCCAATCTCGCTTAAATTGCTCTTAATAAAATCTTTTTCAGCTGTGCCTAGATCGCCAAACTCCTCTCCGTAAAGATCGTCAATGTCCTTACGGGTTTGGCTATCCATCCCCTTATCGTGCTCATAACTCTTGTCGCGGGTGGGCTGGGAGGCGCTCTGTTCAGAGGGGAGGAAGGAGAGATTATTAGGGTTAAAGCTTGGCTGCGCTTGATTTTTCTCCTGAGATTGCTTTTTGCGCGGTTCCTCTTGGGCTTGGTGTAAAGCCTTGTGCTGACTCTGCATGGCACTCTGCTCACTTCTGCGAGGGCTTGCGTGGTGTTCTCTTGCGTGGCGTCTTTCCACACGATGTTTGGGGCGCTCTATAGGTTTCTGCGCAGTGGGGCTAATCACAGACTTGGCCGGGGGAGTGGGGG